>JAAZKL010000375.1 GCA_012799845.1 Clostridiaceae bacterium | reverse complement strand
TCACCGCCGAAAGCGTCGTACTGGTCGAAATCGCCGGGAAAAGATACAGGTCGGACATCACGGAGCTTGTGCTGCGCGACTGCGGCCTGGCAAATGACGACCTGAAGAAACTGAGGGAGTTCAAAAACCTGGAGCGGCTCGATATTTCAGGCAACGGCATCAGCGACATCAGTGCCGTCGCGGATGTTAAAACATTGAAAAAATTCTATGCCGCAAACAATGCGATAACGGACGTATCGCCGCTTTCCGGCCTGAAATCCCTCGAGTACGTCGGGCTGCGTGGGAACCGTATAACGGATGCCGATCCGCTGCTCTCCCACGATAACCTGATATACCTGCATCTTTCAGAAAATAAGATCACTTCCGTTTCAAAACCGGGAGCAAATCTGCAGCTCCTGTACCTTGCTGATAACGAGATAAACGATCTGTCCGCTGTGAAAAACGCAGGCCTGCTGTACTGCGATACCAACGGGAATCCGGGAACATGAGGTGACTGACGTGAATGTGTTGTTGCTGCTGACCATAGTATTTGCCATATTCATCGCGGCCGACATCCTGTCCGCGAAGCTGCTCGGGGTAAAACGCACCCACGTGCGGAATATAAGCCTTGTCCTGCTGTGCGCCCTTGCGGTGACCTGCGCCGTCACCGGCTGGACATCGCTGGCCCGCAGCGCCGACATGGACGAAAGGACGCTGTACAATGCCTACAGCTATCTGCTCGAAGGCAACATCGAAAAAGCCGGGGAAAACGCGTCTAAAGTCCGGAGCCCTCATTCCGACATGATCCTGCTGATCGTGGACTGCATGCGCGGCAACTATGCCAGTGCGTTCATTTATGCAGACGATCTGAAAAACAGTGGAAAACTGGATGACGACCTGTATAAACAGGCTGATGCGATATACAAGCTGTCGCGGCAGATGACGGGGCTGGACGGCCCGGCGCCGGACGCGGAACAGGCCGGTTCACAGCTCATGGGCATCGCGAAGAAGTGCTTCACGCTGCTCGAGATCAGCGAAAAGAAAGAGGTCGAGTTCCTGTCGGGCTTCAAGCGCGACCGCCTGCTGAACAGCAGCAACTTCAGCGAAGTCGACCCGATAGTGCTGAGGAGCATGCTGATGGAGTCTCCCAGGGATACCGAACTGCTGCGTTTTTCTGTGAAATATTGCAATTCGGCAGGCAAGCTGGACCTGGCAGAGGAAAATGCGCGTAAACTGCTCAAGGTCGAAAGATCCGTGGAAAACATCGCCCTTTTTGCGGACGTCATCGCCCAGAAGCTGCTCAGCGACGTCAGCATTGAGACATATGACGAGAACGACAAAGAAATCGCCGAACTGACAGAGAAAGCGAAAGAGGCGGAAGTAGCCGCCGCTTTGTACTCCGAAGGCAACCCGCGCCGGGAAGAGAACCTGGGCAGGGCGGCGGAATACCGCAGGCAGGCGAATGCAGTAAAGGCAAAGAGGATCATAAACTGGCTGACTGCCCAGGCACCCCTGGCAGGAGACCGCAGCGGCGTTATAGACCTGCAGATTTCAAGGCTTTATGCAGCAGCCGGGGAGGATGACAAGGCGCGCGGGATATTGCTTGACCTTATCGCGCGAAGCGACAGCATCAGCGGCGACTCGCCGGTCAAATCGGAGCTGGAGCAGCTCAGCAGGGCGTATACCGACATTTCCATGGCAGATGATGACATAAATAAAATCATTGAAGATGTGCTGGAATCGGACGCGTTTTTGTCCGATTCGGTCCTGGGCAGGAGCTATTCGCAGTTCCTGAACAAACTTCTGAGGTATGAGCGTGTAACGATACTTATAAGCAGCATCGATGCTGAAAACTACCCGGTCGTCCGCGCCTATCTGAACGTGAGCGGGAAGCGGGGCGAAACGGAAGAACTGGCGAACGATTTTGAGCTAACGGACTTTACGTTCACTGACAACGGACATGAAATTGCGTATGAGAATATAAAGCGTGTTGAAGAAGACAAAAGCACATATGTCAACATCGCGCTGGTCGTGGACGGCAGCGGGAGCATGGCAGGCCTGCCCATGGAGAACGCCCGCCGGGCGGTCGAAGCATGTATCGAAAACATGCGTACGGATGTGCATAAGCTGTCGATCGTGATGTACGACAATTATGCTTCGGTCCTGGCACCCATGACGGGCAGCAGGAGCGAACTGGAAGCGGGAGCCGCGCAGTTGTACGCCGACGGCGGGACCAACATCCCTTCAGGCCTGTTTGCAGGGCTGGAGACGCTTGAAGGTGTTATAGGCTCCAGGGCGATCATCCTGATGTCCGACGGCCAGGACGGCAACCGCGAACAGATGGAAGAGGCGATAAACGCCGCGATCAAGGCGGGCGTCGCGGTGTACACCGTCGGTTTCGGCGAATGCGACCGCGAATATATGCAGGACATCGCGAAGCGCACAGGCGGCAGGTTCATGGAAGCCCTGTCGGAAGGGGAACTGGCGAACGTGTATACTTCGCTGCAAAGCTTCATAGTTAACAACTACTGCTTCGAATACGAGGTCCGGGAGGACAGGGAGGCCAATCCCAGGCTCCTGACGATCGGCATAAAGGAATACGGAGCCAGCAGTTCCAGGCGGTATTCACACGGGGGTCTTGTCCTGACTGAAGACGGCAGCTATGTCGTGCGGGGCGATTCCAATGCGCTGCGCCTCCTGTATGCGGAACCCTCGGTAGTATCCGCCAGGGACGCTGAGCTCGGCGTGCCCGTGTTCATAAACGCGGCAGGCGTTACGGACGGGGCGAAGCTGTATGTCAACGGCGCCGAGATGAAGGATGCGAAAGCAGTCAAAGACTCAGGTATCGTGTTCATGCTCAAAGGCAGATACAGGCCCGGGGCGCTGAACTTCACCGTGCAGTTGCCGGACGGGACCGCCAGGAGTTCCGATCAGCTTGTGGCGATTGCCGGATCGGAAGACATGAAGGCTGCAGGACGGACGATAATGCTCGGCAGAAGCGGAAATTCCATATATGCCGACAATGTAACGCAGACAAACGACCGGACGCTCATACTGGAGGGCAACGTCGTTCTGAACGGGTTCCTCCGCACCGATTCGAGGGTCACCCTGCAGGCATACGGGCCGATAACTGAGAACGGCGGACGCCTGCAGGCGGACAGCGGCGACCTGTACGGCAGGGGAGCGGTATATACCGATTTCACTCCTGCGGCGGGTCCCGGCGCCAACTATGGCCAACTGGCATTCGGAGGCAGGAGCCTGAAGGTGCTGGATATTTTGAGCCTTGAATTCGACGCGAACTCGATCCGTCTTACCAGCACCGGCACGACGCTGTCACTGCCCGGATTCGGAGAAGTGTACGGCGATGCGCAGTGGTCCGGGAACGGGCTGCTCATTAAGGCCACTTACGGGAACAGATTGTATGAACTGCAGTCCAACCTTAACTATGCGCTAAATGGAATACCCCTGGCGTACGGTGATCCAGGTCCGGCGAAGCAGTGGATCACAGGACGGCCGCAGCAGCAGCGCTTCATCATCGGCAACGGGCTGAGCGTTACCTACGACAGCCTGACCATCACGATCGAGAAGGATCATATGGATATAACGGGAACAGCCCAACTCAGCGGCAATATCGGTCCCTTCAGCATAACCGGCGGCAATATCGCCATCGATACCAGCGACACGGATTCCATGTTTTCGATGGAGGGAATCGCGCAGGCCAATTCCAGGGCGGCTGGGCTCAGCGGACAGTTCCCCGTGAAAATCGGTTCTTCCGGCTGGTATCCCGACACATTCAGGCTTAATGCACCGGGCCTGTCGATAGACGCGGCGGACCTGGGGGAATGCTTCGAAGGTACCAGGAAGCCCGGAGTACTGGACGCAAAAATGACCGTGAACTACCCGGTCAATATTTCGGGAGAGCCATACAAGGGGCAGGTATCCGGGATACTTGACGATGTCGTGCTGGACTGCGACAGGGTGGAGTTCTCCTGTACTGACGACTTGACGCAGAATATCATGAAGGTGTACAACTCCGCCGATCCCGACCGTTACGTGGAATTTTTCAAGGAGCAGGCCATACTGCCGATAAGCGACGTCGATGAGCTTATGCTGTTCGGCACTGAACTGGGCGGCGAGATAACCGGAACGGCGACGGTGACCGACCGGGAAATAATACTGAGCATCGATGTGGACGGGCACCTCGACAATGAGCATTTCAGCATCAGGCATGACGGCAGGGCCAACATTTCCCTTGTGCTGTACCGGAACGCAAACAGCAGGAGCACCATCAACGTGACCCTGGCCTTTGACGGCAGGACGCTGACATACACAGCGACGACTACAGGCAATATCATCCCGCAGGACGGGTTCAATGTATATGCGGAGGAATATTAACGATGAAGAGGTTATTGCTGGCAACTCTGATCATATTGCTGCTTATACCTGCACTGGCCGTCAACGCGGACGGGAGTCCAAGGACCATAAGACTTTACCTGTACCAGGATTACGACAGCTGTGTGTTTTCAATAAGCTGGGAAAATCAGGACCAGGAGGCGTCTGTGCAAATACAGGGCCCTGACGGAACAATAATCGAAGCCGGCCGGCAGAATGCGGTTTTCAGCAGGGGCAGGGTGACTGTTGACGTCGGTAGTGCGAGATCGGGAACATGGATCATATATGTTGACGGTGTGGATCTCGGGATGATCAATGTCAGCGGCGGCAGCAAACATTCGCCTTATGCCGCGGCAAGCCCCATACGGAGCTTTACGGCCGACGCGGCAGACGGCGTCATAAATTTCACCTGGGACGCTGCAACGGAATATGACACGGTGAATATCGTGATCTATGCACAGCAGGGCAGCAATTACAGCAGGACTATCTGGAGCGACAGCAGGGCAGCCAGGAGCGGACAGGCGAGCATTTCGGCGGATAATCTCCAGACAGGCCTGTACACTTTCATGATCCTTTTCCATGACGGCCGGAACCAGTATACACTTGCCACCGATAAACCGGTCTATGTGAGACGGTTAAACGTTTCCGATAAACTGGAGAATGTCAGGACCGGCAGCGTCGACGGGGAGATGTTCGTGTCCTGGGACGGCGGCACGTACGGTACATATCTTGTCACGCTTTATGATTATGAGACGCTGTCCGTCATCAGGTCGGAACAAGTCAACGATACGTATTACCCCATAACGCTCCCGGGTGATGCCGATAAAGTCAAAGTATCCGTTGCGGCAGTCGGCGACAGGGGATTCGGCGAGTTCGACGTGTACGAGATCATACGTACAGTTCCCGCCGGGGTGGTTTCATTCCCGGAATATGACACGACACGCAGCAGCGTTTACAGGATCAGCATCAGCTGCCCGGACGGCGAAACCGCCGGAGTGTACATAGACGGCAAGCTGATGATTGAAGATGCGGCAACGGGGGATTATGACCTGAATCTTGCCGAAGGCTCCCATGAGATAGTGGCGTATGTAAGAGACAACTACGGCAATACGCGGTCATTCCATAAGTCCGTCACTGTGGACAGGACTCCTCCGGTATTGAACCTGAACACGGGCGATCAAATCGAGACTGTCACGGACAGCTTCGTCATAAGCGGGAGCACCGAGCCCAACGCGGTGGTCGCCGTCAACGGCGTCGAGCAGGAACTTGGCGACGGCAGCTTCATGGTGAAGCTGGCGCTGAAGGACGGCATCAATCCCATCACCGTTTCCGCCTATGATGCCGTGGGGAACAAGACAGTCCGCACGATCACGGTGGAAAGAAAGCAGCCGCCCGGCAGCGGCCGGATGGCATACATCCTGCCGACGGCGGTATTCGTGCTGCTTGCGGCATGGTACATTTATCTCAACGTGAAAGCGAGGAGGGCGGTACCGGATGAAAAAGCAGTTTAAAGCCGTGCTGTATGTTATCGCGGCGCTGACGGTGATCTGCGTCATTGCCGCCATAGTGATGCTGAAGGTGGTATCAGGCGACGACCTGTTTTATATGGACACGAAACTGGGCGGCTTTTATGTGGCCAGCTACCGCTGGGTGTGCCTGGCCGCAGCCGTGCTGGTCATTTTCTGGGTAATATTCTGGATCATCAGGCGCCCGGCGCTCAAGGCGGCCAAAGCTGCCAGGGCTGCGGAAGCGGCTAAGGCGGCTAACACGACGAATGTGGTTGGAACGGATAATACGGCGAAAGCGGCTGGCGCTCCTGTGACAACCCCGGGTTCGCCCGACACCAGCAATAAGATCAAATATTGTGCCAAATGCGGCCAACCGCGCCCGGCCGACAAACCGTTCTGCGGGCACTGCGGCGCACAGGGCTGACAGTCATATGACGAAGCGTGCCAAAATTTGACGCATATATAAAGTGCTGGTAAAATAATACTGTGTCAATAATGATGTATAGATGTCAGCACAAGAAAATGTTTCTGTGCTGACCAGGTATTATTGATCGGATTATTTTGTGTTCGGGTAGTTTAAATGAGACATATAGCCTTTATCGATACCGAAATCGATCCGAAAAACAGAAAAGTGCTGGATATCGGAAGCGTCAGGGAGGACGGCGGACAGTTCCGCTCCGGCACTCCTTCAGGTCTCATTGACTTTCTGCAAGGTTCTGAATACGTATGCGGCCACAATATCATAAACCATGACCTGAAATATATCGGGGATGCAGTAAGACAAGCGGGCATTACTGAATTTATTGACACACTGTACATGTCTCCGCTGATGTTTCCCGCCAGGCCGTACCACAAACTCCTCAAAGATGACAAGCTCCAGACCGACGACATCAACAATCCCCTCAACGATTCCATAAAAGCCAGGGACCTGTTCTATGACGAAGTCGAAGCATTCCGGCGGACCGACGATGCCCTGAAAGAAATTTACTTCCTGCTGTTGAAGGATCACAGGGAGTTCAGGTCGTTTTTCAGGTATGTGGGGTATGGTGAAAATCATGAAGGAGCGCAGCATGAAGGCAGGAGCCGCGAGATACAGCATGAAGGCAGAAGCCGCGAAACAGACAACAGCCATGAGCCGGATGCAGCGAGCGCCGCACCACATGCACCTGGCAGGCAGCAGGCTGAGGACATTGAAACACTGATCCACACAAGATTCCTCTTTAAAATATGCGAAAATGTCAAACTTACCGATATAATACAAGACAACCCGGTGGAGCTTGCTTACTGCCTTGCGCTGATAAACACGGGCGACCGTTATTCCATCACTCCGCCCTGGGTCCTTAAAAACTATCCCGCCGTCGACCGCCTGATGTACATGCTGAGGGAAAGGCCATGCATCACCGGCTGCGACTATTGTAATGAAGCGCTGGATATTT
>JAAZKL010000007.1 GCA_012799845.1 Clostridiaceae bacterium | reverse complement strand
GGGAAATAATAAGGAAATGATATACAGAACAAGTGTTCTGTGTTACAATAAAAATGCAATGCGATCTCAAAATGCTGTAAGGTGATTTTGATGCCCAGGAAGGCAAGAGAAAAGCACAGTGAGGCACAGTACCATGTTATGTGCCGGAGCATATCGGAGGTAGAGCTGTTTAGGGAAGATGCCGACATGGACCATTACCTGAACCTTGTAAGGAAATATTCCCGGAAATATAAGTGTGTAGTTTATGCATATTGCTTGATGAGCAACCATGTGCATATTCATATAGATCCGAGAGGTTATGATATTTCAAGCCTGATGCACAGTATAAATACGGCATACGTCATTTACTATAACAGGAAATACGACAGGCACGGCCACCTGTTCCAGGGGAGATACCTAAGCAAGATAGTGGATAGCGACAGGTACTGCCTTGTCTTGTCTGCATACATACACAATAACCCCAAGGATATCGGCGGATACAGGGGAAGGGAAGAGGAGTATCCCTATTCATCATATGGGATTTATCTGGGGTTAAGGAAGGACACTCACAAGCTGATAGATAAGAGCCTGATACGGGGCATTTTCGGCATAAAGAACAAGAAGAGTTTCATAAGAAGGTACAAGGAATTTGTATCAAGGAGAAGTGAGATGGAAGTTGTTGATCCGGATGATCCCTGTGAAGAGATCTTCAACACGAAGAATGAATACGACAGTGGCAGGAAGGTCATTATCAGGGACATGAAACCGGCGAAGGTTATTGCATATATTGCCATGAAGCTGAAAAAGTCGGTCGAGAGTATAATCAGCACAGACAGAAGGCAAAGAGAGTACAGGTCGTTCACAGCATATGTTCTACGTGTTTTATGCGGGATGAAGTACCGACAGATATGTGAAAACATATATAACGTAACGGTATCAGGGTGTTCAGGGCTTTGCAGGAGAGGCTTTGAACTGACAGAGAGTAAGGGCTCGATGTACTCGGTTATATTCAATGAGCTTCTGTGTTTGCAGTAGTAAGATGATTTGCCTATCCTAATATTTAAGAGTTGCTCCATATTTATTGCCTATGATTATGGTACATAATCCGTTATCCATTATTAGCCGGGCCTAACCCATATTGGGCCTTTATTTTATCACATTAAGCTTTCAACTCCTTGTCAACTCCTTAGCGGTAACGGTCTTGCATCTATTGCCTAATAATCAAGAGTAGCATATAATAACTCAAGTGAAGGAAAACATCTCAAGGTTACAGTTCATTGGCAGCAATTTTCATATGCTGCAGATGTACTTAATGCTGATGTGTTAAGTACGTGATTAGTTGAGAAACGTCCCATAGGAGATGTCACGCAGGAGAGGTGTGAGTAAAATGAAGGTATTATTTGTTTCTGCAGAAATGTCCCCTTTTGCGAAGACGGGAGGATTGGCTGATGTTGCGGGGTCTTTGCCAAAAGCGGTTGCTGAGTTGGGTCACGATATTCGAATAGTTATGCCGCGATATCGGATGATAAAGGGTGATTTTAAATATGTGACCGATTTCCCTGTGAGAATTGATCAAAGCGTGGAAACATGCGTGATCAGACAGACAGAGATTCCGTATGCATTTAAGGGCAGGAAGAAAAGCCTGAAGGTTTATTTTACGGACAGTTATAGATATTTTGACAGAGACGGGATATATGGGCATTTTGATGATGCGGAGCGTTTTGTGTTTTTCAGTAAAGCAGTGCTGGATATGCTGCCTCTTATCAACTTCAAACCTGATGTAATACATTGCAATGATTGGCATACAGGACCGGTATGCCTGCTGCTGAAGGAAAAGTATCATACCAACGAATTTTATAAAGATATTGCTGCTTTGTTCACAATACACAATCTTGAGTATCAGGGACATTTCTCAAGTTATGTAGTGAACCTGCTCAACTGTGGTTATGATGTATTCACGCCGGAAAAAACAGAGTTTTACGGTATGTTTAATTTTATGAAGGCAGGACTTGTATATGCTGATGTTATCAGTACAGTCAGCAGAGTATATGCAGAAGAGATCAAAACCCCTCAATACGGTGAACGCCTTGAAGGCCTTCTTCAGAGGCGATCTGCCGACGTTTTCGGCATAGTGAACGGAATCGATTATGACCAGTTCAATCCGCTCACTGATAAAAATATAGCGAAGAATTACGGCGTAGACAACTTGGATGATAAAAAAGCAAACAAAACAGCACTGCAGAAAGAAATGGGACTGCCCTGCTCGGATGTTCCGTTGATCGGCCTTATTTCAAGACTTTCAGGCCAGAAAGGCTTGAATCTTATAATCGACCGTATAGATGATATGCTTTCAAAGGATATACAGTTTGTGTTGCTTGGAACCGGGGATGAGTACTATCATGAGCATTTCCGGGCGATAGCATCAAGATATCCTGGAAAAATCGCTGTTTATTTGGGTTTCAATGCAAATCTGGCCCAGATGATCTACGCCGGCAGCGATATGTTTCTGATGCCATCAAGGTTTGAACCATGCGGACTGGGACAGATAATTAGCCTGAGATATGGAACGATACCGATTGTCAGGGCTACAGGCGGCCTTGCTGAAACGATTATTGACTATGACGCCGATAAAGAGCATGGCAACGGTTTTTCGTTCGTTGATTTCTCGTCGGATGCTATGCTGGGTGCTATAGACAGGGCTGTTAGTGTTTACAATAGCTCTCCTGACGAGTGGAAAGCGCTGATCAGAAGAGCCATGGAGATAGATTTTTCGTGGGACAGTTCTGCTAAAAAATACGAAGAACTGTATAAACATACAGTTAATAAGAGAAAGAGCTGATGACTTTGAAGAAGAGGATAAGTGCCATAATAGAAAACCTTGAGGAATTGTATCCGGATGCAAGCTGCTCATTGGAATACGAGGGACCATTGCAGTTGATGATTGCAACGCAACTGGCTGCGCAATGCACCGATGCGCGTGTGAACATTGTCACAAAGGACCTGTTCAAAAAATATAAGACAATAGATGACTTCGCCAATGCTGATTTGCATGAGTTGGAACAGGATATAAGGTCAACCGGGTTTTTCCGCAATAAGGCGAGGAACATAATCGCAGCATGCAATATGATTATTTCGGATTTTGGAAGAAATGTCCCCCAGGACATGGATAGTCTGCTCAGGCTTCCGGGGGTGGGGAGGAAGACAGCGAATTTGCTGCTGAATGAGTGCTTCGGGATACCGGGAATCGTTGTTGATACACATGCGAAGAGGCTTTCCCGGCGGATTGGCCTGACAAAAAATGAGGATCCCGAAAAAATCGAGTATGATCTGATGAAGATTATTCCAAAGGATAAGTGGGGACAGTTCTGCCATTTGCTGGTTTATCACGGGAGAGCTGTTTGTGATGCACGAAAACCTTTGTGCGACAGTTGCGAAATCAGTGATTACTGTGATTATTATAAGCAATCCAAAAACGGCAGGACACCCAACCGCTTTGCTAAACCGAAGAAGTTGACATAATGCTATAACGAATGTGAAGCGCCCCAAAAGCATAACCTAAAGTTATGACCCAAAGCTTTAGCCTATAATTACATTATGGTTGCAACCGGAGAGAATTTGCCCTGTACAGCAAGAAAAGCCACAATAAGGGCAGGAACAAAAAGCAGCAAAAGCGTTTTGCTTATCTGCTTAATTCCTGATATAATTTCGTATGGATCAATATAATTAATACGCATGTAGGTGATGAGTTGAGCGAGATAACTACAAAACTTAAAGAAGTACTGGGTTCAGTATTGCCAATTACAATCCTTGTTCTGATTCTTCATTTTACCTTTACTCCGCTGGAGCCGAATTTGTTGTACGCATTCCTGACCGGTTCTGTTCTGGTCATATTCGGACTTACAATATTCCTGTTCGGCATCGACCAGGGGCTGGAACCAATAGGACAAGGCATTGGTAACACAGTAACACGTTCAAACAGTTATGCAGTATTAGTTACAATAAGCTTGATCCTTGGATTTTTCATCTCTTTTGCGGAACCGGATCTGCGTATACTGGCAAACCAGGTAGACAGCGTTACTTCCGGACAATTTGACGGGTTATTGATGGTGATTGTTGTTTCCATAGGCATCGGTGTTATGATGACCCTCGGAATACTGCGAATACTCAGGGGCGTCCGGATGAAATATGTCTTTACGATTGCATACGGTTTGATTTTTCTCCTGTCGCTTTTCTCCTCACCAGATTTCCTGGCCATCTCTTTTGATGCTTCCGGAGCTACGACAGGAGCCATTACTGTTCCGTTTATGCTGGCATTGGCAGGTGGTGTCTCAGCTATTAAAAAGAACAGCAAAATAGGTGAGGCGGATAGTTTTGGATTGGTGGGAATTTCGTCGGCAGGTGCGATCCTTGGAGTTTTAATTACTGGAATTTTTCTCAGGGTCGACAAACTGGATGGAGTATTGCCTGAAACAGAAATATCCGCATCGAATCTTTTCGGAGTGTACAGCTCCAAGCTGCCCGCCATCGCTTGGGATTCATTATTATCGCTGCTGCCGATAATAATCGTGTATATATTGTTCGAGATTTTCTTCTTTAAACATAAGAAGAACAAGGTTATCGATATAACCCGCGGTATTGTCCTGACTTATGTGGGACTTGTCATATTTTTGCTTGGAGTCAATGGCGGTTTCATGGAAGTTGGAGCAAAGCTGGGATTACGTCTTGCCTCGCTGGACTCCAAAGTTCCGCTTTTGCTTGTAGCTCTGCTGCTCGGTCTTTCCACGGTGCTGGCTGAACCGGCAGTTCTGGTATTGACCCATCAGGTTGAGGACGTTACCGGAGGATACGTCAAGCGCCCCCTTGTACTTATCTTTTTATCCGTAGCAGTAGGCATTTCCATCTTTATGTCTGCCATCAGGATCCTGGTGCCCGACATCAAGCTATGGATGTATGTCCTGCCAGGGTTTGGGCTTTCAGTGATTCTATCTTTCCTTGTACCTGACTTGTTTGTTGGTATGGCATTTGATGCAGGCGGTGTTGCCTCAGGACCAATGACTGCCACATTTTCGCTGGCTTTCGTTCAGGGCATAGCTGCACATGTTCCGACAGCGGATGTTGTATCAGATGGTTTTGGTATGATAGCAATTGTTGCAATGATGCCGATATTGGCAATTGAGTTACTGGGCGCGCTGTACCATGCTAAATCGCGCAAGGCTTCTTTGGCAGCCAGTATAAATAAGAAATCGATCGGAGGTAATCATGGATAATCAAAATGAGACAAAGCCCACAGGACAACGGCTTCAGATTCTGACTCTCATCCTGAGCGAGCATCAATGTCACAAGTGTGTCCATATTGCCAGGGAAAACGGTATTTGCGGCGGGATATTGACAATTGGCAGAGGCACTGTGAACAGCGGAATCCTGAACTTGCTTGGGATAAAAAGCCAGAAAAGGGAAATAGTAAGTTTCTTACTGGAAAAGGAAAAAGCGAAGGAATCGCTGGACCGTTTCACCGAAGAACTCCAGCTTCACAAACATGGAAATGGGATTGCTTTTCTGACATCCGTTTTGGTTGCAAACCAGGCAGCCTGTAAAGAGCAAGTTGTCAGTAATACAGAACAAGATTTGGAGGAAGAGGGTATGTATAGAAAACTGACAGTCATAGTCGATCGCGGTATGGCAGAGGATGTAATGGATATAGCGCGCAAGGCAGGCGTCGGCGGCGGAACGATAATGCACGGGCGAGGCGTAGGTGCGGAGCACACTACCAAGTTATTCGGCATAGAAATCGAACCGGAAAAGGAACTGGTACTGATCCTGACGCCGGAAAGTCTGGTTAATAAAGTGATGGATGCATTATCCCAGGAACTTCAAATAGAAGAACCCGGCAAAGGTCTGATGTTTGTTGAACCGGTTGTGGAAGTGCGGGGACTCTTTGAGCCGAATCGGGATGACCAGGCTTCTGAATAGCAGCCTGGTGATTTGGTAGGAATTGAGTGAAACTATGTGGAAATATTAGGTCCAAGACACCTGATGCTGAGTAATTACTCTGTTCGGGTGTTTTTTTATTGATCCGCAAAACCGGGTCCTTTTTTACATGCATGAGTCCATTTCCTTTTCTGGAGGATAAACTGCATTCGATCAGCGAGGCAGTGGCCTAATACATATGAAGTGATAAGTTTTTGTGTTCAATACCTGAACCGTTCTCTTTATGCATGAATTTATACTGAAGAACTGTCCCTCGCATAGTCCTGCGCATACTGAAGAACTGTCCCTCGCATTTGTTTTTCATTTATCCCATGGCATGTGAAACTACATCGTAAGCGCTTAATCTTGGGGTGCCTTGCATGAATCACTATGGCACCAGGGTGGCAGTTCGGGACACCATGGCAGATAGGGTGTAAGGGATTCTTTCGTCAATTCTTTTAATCCCGGTAATTTTG
>JAAZKL010000374.1 GCA_012799845.1 Clostridiaceae bacterium | reverse complement strand
GGATTTTTTCATTGTTCAACCTCCTGCAAGTAAGTTAACCTTTTGCAAAATCAATTATGCAAACAATTAAATGTACAGAAGGTAAAAATGGATAAGAAACAAAAAAATCCGGCGTTTAAGCCGGATTCTGTTGCTTATGTCCAGTTTGTCAGGCTGTTTGTGCTTTTTTTGCGGCCCTGATCATTTCTTCTGCGTATTTCAGCGACGCTTCCGTCGTTTCTCCGCCGATCAGCCTCGCGATCTCCTTCGTCTTGTCACTCTCATCAAGCTTCGTTACCTTTGTCCTGGTCTTGCCTTCTTCCACCATTTTTTCGATCAGGTAGTTGTGATCCGCTATGCAGGCTATCTGCGCCTGATGTGTCACGCACAGCACCTGGTGGCCGCGGGATATGTACGAAAGCTTTTCACCGACTTTCTGGGCGGCTTTGCCGCTTATCCCCGTATCTATTTCGTCAAATATCAGCACAGGGATCCTGTCGACCTCCGCAAGGATGGTTTTCACAGCCAGCATCACTCTCGACATCTCACCGCCGGATGCTATGCGCGCCAAAGGTTTGAGAGGCTCACCCACATTGGGCGATATCAGGAATTCCACTTTATCCAGGCCATTGCTGCCGTATTTTCTGCCGGAAGGACCCGGCGGTGCGGTATCGAACCTGATATCCACACTGAACTTTGCCTTTTTCATCTCCAGGTCTTCCAACTGCCGGGATATTTTGTTTTCAAGCAGGGAAGCAGCTTTCACGCGCTCCGCGCTCAGTCTGCAGGCCGCCTCGTAAAGGCGGTTTTCAAGTACTGCCAGTTCTTCTGACAGGGCCTTGGCCGTTTCTTCACTCTTTTCCAGTTCCTCAAGCTGCTTTTCAGCTTCCTGGCAAAACTCCAGTATTTCCGGGATCGAAGATCCATATTTCCTTTTGAGCCTGTAGATCAGGTCCAGCCTTTCCTCGATCTCCTCAAGCACCGCAGGGTCATACTCTGCGCTTTCCAGGCTTTGTCTCACGTCGCCCGCAAGATCTTCAAGCTGGTATACAAGGTCCTGCAGCCGCCTGTACATCTCGCCGTAGCTTTCGTCCAGCCCTGCAACGGAACTGAACCTGGACAGCGATTCATTCATGGCGTCAAGCGCCGAACTGCCGCCGGAACCGGCAAATAAAAGATCATATACCGCGGCCAGCGTGTTCGATATCTTCTCCGCATTCAGAAGCAGTGTCTTCTGCCTGCCCAGTTCCTCATCCTCTGATGCTTTAAGCCTGGCTTTCCGTATCTCATCGGCCTGGAACTTCAGGAGATCCATTTTTCGCTCCCGCTCGCCGGGGTCACCCGACAGTGCCCTGAGCTTCGCCCAGACCTCCCTGTACTGTCCAAGCAGTGCCGAATATTCGTCCTTCGCGCTGCGGAGGCTCTCGCCTGCAAATGAATCAAGCAGCTCGATATGGTGCTCTGTTTTCAGCAGCGACTGGTTGTCATGCTGTCCGTGCATGTCGATAAGCCTCTCCCCGATCGCTTTCATGAACGCCGCTGAAACCATCTTTCCGTTTATCCTGCAGGTGTTCCGTCCCGACTGCGAGATCTCCCTTGACAGTATGAGCGTTCCGTCCTCTTCGGGCTCCATCCCCATTTCATTCATTATATCCCTGATCCTGTCGGCGTCGACCCGGAATACGGCTTCGATCAGGGCCGACTGCGCGCCTGTCCGGATTATCTCCCTGGATACCCTGTCTCCAAGGACCGCATTGATGGAGTCGATTATGATCGATTTCCCTGCTCCTGTTTCTCCCGTGAGCACATTAAAGCCCTCGCCAAGTTCGATGCTTATCCCGTCTATAAGGGCAACATTATGGATATCCAATTGCAGAAGCATATTGGCCGCATTCACCCCCGATTTGACTCCGGCCGTTCCATTCCATTCCATTCGATCCCTGTTATTTACTGCTCCGGCCAGGTCCTCTTTACGATGAGATCATCCTGCTGAACTTGCTGACAAGCTCTTCAGCGATCTTCTCCGCCCTGCAGACGATCATGATGGTATCGTCGCCGGCGATCGTGCCTACGATATCCGGCCATTTTAGCGCATCGACAGCCGATGCCGCGGCCTGGGCCATACCGGGCAGCGTCTTCACGACAACGATGTTGTTCGCATAATCGCAGCTGACAAAGGATTCATTGAGCACTGTAAGCAGTTTGTTGGAGATATTGCCGTCACTGCGCGAGATCGATGCATACCTGTAGGCCCCGTTGTCAGCCATGACCTTGATAAGCCTCAGCTCCTTGATATCTCTCGATACCGTAGCCTGGGTCACATCCATCCCATGCTCCCTCAGCCTTTCCGCCAGCTCCTCCTGGGTCTCGATATGGTATTGCTCGATCAGTTCAAGAATTTTGGCATGTCTGCTGTATTTCATCTTTTTTCAGGCTCTCTCCTCTGAAATAGATTTTTGTCCTCAATATATTAAAGAAGTTTAGTTTCCCTATCCTTATCAGGTTTATCGAATGCCCCGACTTCCTTACCTCGACCGAATCCCCGTTCGACAACTCGTATCCTTCCCGTCCGTCAAGAGAAACCATCGCAGAGTAGTCGAACTCCTCTGCGATTACTGCTTTTACCACACTGTCGGATTTTGTGATGAATGGCCTGGAATACAGTATATGTGGACATATGGGCGTCATTATCATTAGTTCTGTATCCGGTTCCACGATCGGGCCTCCGGCTGACAGCGAATATGCCGTCGAACCGGTCGGGCTGGCGATGATCAGTCCGTCCCCGGGGAAAGTATCCACAAACACATCATTTATGTACGCCTTTACATGCAGTACCCTCGACACCGCGCCCCTGGTGATGACGACGTCATTAAGGGCGACATCGGTTATCGTGTCCTTTCCTTTTCGAACAACGACAGCTTCGAGCATCATTCTCTTTTCTGTTTCATATTTACCCTCAAGCAGTTGTTCAACAGCCGTATCTATATTGTTTTTTTCCACTTCAGTCAGAAATCCGAGATTCCCAAGGTTTATGCCCATTATCGGGATCTGCTTCATATAGATTTTCCTTGCGGCCTTCAGAAAAGTTCCGTCCCCTCCCAGGCATACCAGGTAATCACACGAGTCGATCATGTCCTGTTCGCTGCCGCATGGCAAGCCGGCGCCGGATGCCTCAGAGAGCATGTCCGTCATCATCGGGCTTCCTCCGTGCCGCTTGATACTGTCGGCAAGGAGTTGTGTATATGTAAAACCGATATCCTTGTCCACATTCGTAATAATACCGATTTTCTTCATCAGGACCTCCGAGGAAAAGTCATCCGGATCGTGCTCAAAAGGGAACGTTTATCACGGCTTTGCTTCAATTCCCTTACATTATACCCAATAGGCTACTCCAATTCAATATGGGACTGTCGTACTGCTTCCTCCAGCTCAGGCAATATTTCCGTTAACCGGGCCGAACCGTCTTTCAACGACAAATGGCACAGGTATTCTATGTTCCCTTCCGGCCCTTTTACAGGAGAGTAAGTTATTCCTTTGAAGAAAAAGCCGACTCCCAGCGCGAAAGATACCACGTCTTCGACAACCTGCTTATGGACGCTGATATCCCTGACGACACCGCGCTTGCCCACCTGGTTTCGTTCCGCCTCGAACTGGGGCTTTATAAGGCAGACGATCTCGCCCTCTCCCGGCATTAACAGCTCTTTGACCGGCGGTATCACCTTTTTCAGAGAGATGAATGATACGTCGATGGCGGCTAAATCGACCGCAAACCCTATATCCTCCGGCTTCAGCCAGCGTATGTTGGTCCTTTCGAGATTTATGACACGTTCATCATTCCTGAGCACCCATGCAAGCTGGCCGTATCCTACGTCCACAGCAACGACTTTAGCGGCTCCGTTTTTCAGCATGCAGTCTGTAAACCCGCCGGTAGATGCCCCGATATCGATCGCAGTCTTTCCGTCGAGCTTGATTCCGAAAAAGCGGATGGCTTTTTCAAGTTTCAGGCCTCCTCTGCTTACATACGGGATCCCGCTTTCCTTTATTATGATCTCTACGTCGTCAGGATAATGCGTACCCGCTTTCTCGGCCTTTTCCCCGTTTACGAACACGACGCCGGCCATAATGGAGCTCCTGGCTTTTTCTATACTTTCGCACAGCCCTTTATTGACCAGCAGTTTATCCAGTCTTTCCCTTTCCAAACGAATCCTCCTGTAAGATGCTTCAGATCCGGCTTCGATTCATCTGTTTCTTAAGAATTTCGCCGTTTCATCCGCAACCGTATCCGGATCGAGTCCGTATCTCCTGTACAGTTCGTCCCTTGAACCATGAGGTATCGGCATATCCGGGAAACCAAACAGCTTAGTCTTTATCACAAGACCTTTTGCAGTGATCAGTTCGAGCACGCTGCTCCCGAAACCACCCCGGATGCAGTTGTCCTCAAGGGTCACAAGCGCCTGTGTTTTTGATACGCTGTCGAGTATGAGCTGCTCATCCAGCGGCTTTATGAACCTGGCATTGATCACCTCTGCGCGTATCCCCTTTTCCGACAGCAGTTCCGCAACCCTTATCGCGGTCTCTGTCATTTTCCCGACCGCTGTTATGGTAACATCTTTGCCTTCCAGCAGCTTTACGCCTTTTCCCGGTTCCACATCTACGGGCTGGGCCAGCATCTCCTTCCCCGTCCCGCGGGGATAGCGTATGGCAAATGGACCGTTATGGTGAAGGATGCTGTAGTCCAGCATCTGTATAAATTCATGGTAATCCGCAGGAGCCGCTATCGTAATGTTCGGCATATGGCTAAGGTACGACAGGTCATACAGCCCCTGGTGCGTTTCTCCGTCCTCCCCCACAAGCCCTGCCCTGTCTATGGCCAAAACCACATGCAGGTCCTGGAGGGCAGTATCGTGTATGATCTGATCATAGGAACGCTGCAGGAAAGTCGAATACACCGCAACAACAGGCTTCAGGCCTGCTCTCGCAAGTCCTGCTGCAAAGGTGACCGCATGCTGCTCGGCAATGCCCACATCGAAAAACCGGTCCGGGTACATTTTAGAAAACTTGTCCAGTCCGGTCCCGAGGGGCATCGCCGCAGTGATCGCCACAAGCCTCGGCTCAATGGAAGCCAGTTCTGCAAGCCTCTGGCCGAATATATCGGAATATGCGGGACCATTGCTGACCTTGACCTCGCCGGTCTCTACTTCAAACGGCGAAATGCTGTGGAACTCATGCGGCTTGTTCTCAGCCGCCCCATAGCCCCTGCCTTTCTGCGTATTGACATGTATCAATACCGGCCCTTTCATTCCTTTCGCGTTTGAAAGGACTTTTGTCAATTCTGCGATATTGTGTCCGTTGATAGGCCCAAGGTACCTGATCCCCAGCTCCTCAAAAATGATTCCCGGCGTCACGATATATTTTATAGTCCCCTTAGCCCTGTCCAGTACGCGTGCAGCTTTTTTACCTATTGCAGGTAGCTTTTGCAGGAAGACGTTAAAGTCTTCCCTGGTTTTATAGTAGAGCGGCTGGGTACGTATCTTGCTGAGATACTTCGAAAATCCGCCCACATTCTTGCTTATCGACATCCCGTTGTCATTCAGGATAATGATCATATCATTGGATGAGCGTCCCACATCGTTCAGAGCTTCAAAAGCCATTCCGCCGGTCATCGCACCGTCGCCTATGACAGCGACGACATGATAGTCCTCTTTCAAGATATCTCTTGCTCTCGCATAGCCCAGCGCAGCCGACACCGAAGTGCTGCTGTGGCCTGTATCGAAGCTGTCATACTCGCTTTCGCTGCACTTGGGAAATCCGGAAATGCCGCCCATCTGCCGCAATGTTTCGAACTGTTCCCTGCGGCCGGTTATTATTTTGTGGACATACGACTGGTGCCCCACATCCCAGATTATCTTG
>JAAZKL010000373.1 GCA_012799845.1 Clostridiaceae bacterium | reverse complement strand
TGTGCATGGTCATCTCCCTGTTGCCAGTCAGTACTTTTGCAGCAGATTACTATGATTTTGAACAGGAATTTACAACAGAAGACGGGCATATAATTACATATTGCTTCACAGCACGCAATAAAGAGAGTGCAGAGGTTGCGAATGGGCCTGTGCTTGCATCAGAATATACTGAGATCACGATCGCCTGTGAGGAACCAGGAGAACCCTCAGTAGTAAGTGTTTCTCCCAGCGGAACCAATGTCCCTGTCATAACCGAAGGCAAAATCACTGTCAGTTTTGACAGACCGATGGACAATAATTACGGAGAAATCAATATAATTGCCGGCGAAGGAAATACAGCAAAAATCACAAATTTTCCGAACAGTTGGACTTCTGACCAGGAATTCTCAGTTAATGCTTTTGGATACTCAGGTGGTTCCACTTATACTGTAACTCTTACAGGATTCAAGAGCAAAGATGGCATTACAATGCCGGATTACACATATTCTTTCACGATCATGCAAGGTGAGATCCGGAAGGCAGAAGCTGAAAACGGCAGTTTTATAGTTGTTAAAGTAAATGATGAGACTGAAACTGAAATATCGGCAGCTTCTTATGGCCAGAGGTTAAAAGTTATCGTTAGTTCCAACGAAGGCTATAAGCCGGATACGATAACGGTCAGATCTGTAACTTACGGCATTGATGTGTATGTCTATCCTGACAATACATTCAACATGGACAACGATGATGTAATAGTAAGCGTCACATTTAAAGAAGCTGATTACTATTCTGTCAGTAGTAATCCCACAGAAAACGGCTCTTTTCTCGTTTCAGTAAGAGATGTTTCAGGAGCGGATAAAGCGACTGACGGGGATACGGTAAATATCTGTGCAAGCCCTGACTATGGATATAAACTAAAGTCAGTCAGAGTTACTGCTTCCGGGAATGAAGATATTGCAGTTCAAAAGGTAAATGATAATGTCTATTCATTTGTCATGCCTGCCTCCCCTGTTACTATTACTGCAGAATTTGAGAGGATGTCCTGCACTCTGACCATCGAGGGACTCGGAGACGGAAGCACGATCGTCGAAGAGTATTTTGCCGGCGATGTGATCAATATCAGCGCAGGAAACAAAGACGGTCATGTGTTCAGCCACTGGACTTCCGATAATGGCGGTGTTTTTGCAAATTTTAATAACAGTGCAACTACATTTGTGATGCCCGCAGGAAACGTCACGATCACCGCTCACTGGACAATCGAAAGCAGTGAAGGCGACGATGAGGGACCTGATCCGACACCTTCACCTGATCCGACACCCACTCCTGATCCGACGCCTTCACCTGGTCCGGCTCCAAGCCCGGCACCGACTCCTGCGCCTGAGCCCACGCCGACACCACCCGGCAGTGAAGATATCTTTATCTTTACTCCTTCCATCATCAACGAGATGATAGAAAAACAACAGGACATCGACATCGATAACGGCTTGCAGATTTTTGCGAGTCTCGATGCGATCCCCCGAAACGACAATGACTCCATAATTATTAGGGCTTCAGAAATCAAGGATACAAGCAGGTTGAATGATTTTTACGGATCCTATCCCACTTTGCAGGCTCTGTTCAGAGGATATGAAGTGGAATTCACCGTTGAAAGCAATGGGAAATCTGCATCAGTGACAGAAT
>JAAZKL010000372.1 GCA_012799845.1 Clostridiaceae bacterium | reverse complement strand
GGCTTTGATTTTGATTTCAGGCTCAGATCCTTCAGGTTCTACCCGAGCAGGTTTGTCATGCTTCTGAAGATAGGCATACCGATTTCCATTCAGAATGTCATTACCAACTTCTCGTTCCTGGTCCTGACGACTATCGCCAACAGCATGGGAGTGATCGCTTCGGCTGCGGTGGGGATCGTCGGCAAATATAACGGATTTGCCATACTGCCTGCGATCGCAGTAGGCTCTTCGGTTTCCGCCATGGTGGCGCAGAACATGGGCGCAGGACTGGTCGACCGTGCAAAGAAGACGTTCCATACCGGCTTTGCGCTCGCATTTTCGGTAACGTTCGTCGCATTCATAATCACCCAGTTGTTTCCGGCGCAGATACTGTCGCTGTTCGGTGACGATCCGGAAATGATCGCGGCCGGCGTGGAATATATCCGGACATTCTCAATTGACTATATCATAGTGCCTGCAACATTCTGCCTCAATGGAATAATAACGGGCGCCGGGCACACCATCATCTCGTCTATTGGAGGCATACTGGCGTCTCTCGGTTTCCGCATACCGCTGGCGATACTCTTCGGAGTAGTGCTGGACAAGGGGCTGACAGGCCTGGGCGTCGCGGCGCCGGCAGCCAGCTTAGGCGCGGGGACTTTGCTGTTCATATATTATATATCAGGCAGATGGAAGAAGAGCACGGTGGTAGAGAAACAGGCAGAGAATCAGATACAGTGACAGGCCGGCGCACCGGCAGAGAATAATATGTAGTGGCAGGCCGACATTTCCCAGTGACGCATTGCCTTGACATTGGGCCTGTCTTGTGGTTATAATGGTATCGACCGGAAAGATAAAAAACATCCAAACCCTTTTCGCAAAGGGTTATTTTTATCGGCAGAAAGTTTACGGAAGGCTTGTGTTATGGCGAACGAAGAAATAAAGGTCATCGCTCAGAATAAAAAAGCCAGGCAGGATTACTTTATCGAGCAGACGATCGAAGCCGGTATAGTGCTGTCGGGCACGGAAGTGAAGTCGATCAGGCAGGGCAAGGTGAACCTGAAGGACAGCTATGCCGCTATCAAGGATGGCGAGGTCATGCTCAGCGGCATGCATATCAGCCCGTACGAGCAGGGAAACATATTCAACAAGGATCCCCTGCGCGACCGGAAGCTGCTGCTCCACAAGCGCGAGATCAACAGGCTCGTCGGCCTGACACAGCAGAAGGGGATGGCGCTGGTCCCGGTGAGGCTTTACTTCAGGAAAGGCAAAGTGAAAGTTGAACTGGCTGTTGCAAAGGGCAAAAAGCTGTACGATAAACGTGCCGATATCGCCGAGCGTGACGCCAGACGCGAGATCGACCGCAAACTTAAGGAGAGCGTAAGATAATAAGAGGTGACATTACCTTATTCACATGGGGGCGTATTGGTTTCGACGGGATCGTTGAAGTCAGTGCAGCGGGTAGAGGATTCTCGTTGGCCTCTTTAAAAAACGAGAAGCTAAAAATAAACGCTAAAAACAACAATTACGCATTAGCTGCTGCCTAATACAGGCAGCCCGTCAGTCCGGGGTTCCTGCGCCTCGGGTAGCTGGCGTCATCAAGTCAGGCCTTAGGAAGGGGAAGGTCAAATTCCGGGACTGGTTCAGTGGTAGCCTTGAACTGAACCCGATCTAAAGGCTACCAAGGGTGGAACTTTGACTGCAGAGGTCCACCTGAGGGAAACGCCGGATCAAGTCCCGCAAGGGATACTGATCTGGCACAAATTGCAGTCTACACCCGTAGAAACACTGGTGGACATGGTTTCGGACAGGGGTTCGACTCCCCTCGCCTCCACCACAGACTGTCCGAAAACCCGCTATTTTAGCGGGTTTTCGGCATGTTTTAGCACTTTTTCAATCCACTTTTACGAAAACAGCAGCAGAAATTTCGATAAGTCAGG
>JAAZKL010000371.1 GCA_012799845.1 Clostridiaceae bacterium | reverse complement strand
CGATGTGACTGTCTGGATGTATTTGTGGTCGTCTGCATTTTCAAAGCCTGCCTGCAGAGTATTATGATCGATATACGCGACTGATTTTTTTGTTCTTACCCGCGGAATTCCCATGGCCTCAAACTGCAGATAGGCCATCGTTCCCGTGGAATCCTGCGTCAGCGTCTGGTCTATCCTTATTGCTATCTCTTTCCCCGGAACCATTTCACCGCTTACCAGGTGCTCCCTGATAATCTTCTGTGCCAGATTCAATCTCATCCCTGCAACACCTTCCTTAAAATATTCTTGATTCCCAACATATTTTTAATCCTTGCCGCATGACCGGTGATCATGTATTTCGCCGGCCGGTCGGCTATGTATACTTACGATCGGAATTGCATCACGCCATGTCAAGCAGTTCTGGCGCCAGTTCCCTGACAGCCCTTTCAAGCTCCATGTCGCTTATGGCAGTGACCCTGCCGTTTTTATACTGCTCATCGACCCATTCCTTGATCTTCAGCACCTTTTCGTCCCTCTTGCTGATCCTCTTGTCCCCGGTCAGCCCAAAGAAGCTGTTGACCCAGTGTGCGATCCCTGCAGTTCCCGAGGTCTGGTTGATAGCGACGCCGACAGGCCTTTTGAGCAGCCTCTCGGTATTGAATATATTGTAGATTTCCTCATCTTTCATGAGCCCGTCAGCGTGGATGCCCGCCTGGGTCACATTGAAATGCTTCCCGACAAACGGTGTCCTCGGCGGTATATCATAACCCAGTTCTTTCTCATAATACTCCGCGATCTCGGTGATAACGGTGGTATCCATCCCGTCGGTGGTGCCCCTGAGTTGCGCATATTCGATGACCATGGCCTCAAGCGGCGTGTTGCCTGTCCTCTCCCCGATGCCGAGCAGCGAACAGTTGACTGATGAAGCGCCGTACAGCCATGCGGCGGCAGAATTGACGACCGCCTTATAAAAATCGTTATGCCCGTGCCATTCGATCAGCTCGCTTGGCAAGCCTGCATGATGCCTGAGGCCGTAGATGATGCCCGGAACACTCCTTGGAAGAGCCACTCCGGGAAACGGTACTCCATAGCCCAGCGTGTCACATGCCCTGATCTTTATCGGCACGCCGCTTTCCTCGCTAAGCTTGCGCAGTTCCAGCGCAAAAGGAACGACAAATCCGTAGAAGTCCGCGCGGGTTATGTCCTCAAAATGGCAGCGCGGCCTGATGCCAACTTCGATTGCAGACCTTATGATGCTCAGATAGTGCTCCAGGGCCTGCTTCCTTGTCATGTTGAGTTTTTTGAAGATATGATAGTCGGAGCAGCTGACAAGAATGCCGCTCTCTTTGACTCCCATATCTTTTGCCAGTTGGAAATCGCTCCTGGTCGCCCTGATCCAGCTCGTCACCTCCGGGTATTCGTATCCCAGTTCCTGGCACTTGTATACCGCTTCCTTGTCCCTGTCGCTGTACAGGAAAAACTCGCACTGGCGGATGATGCCCTTGGGCCCGCCGAGCCTGTGCAGCATCTTGTAAAGCGTTACTATCTGTTCGACGGTATAGGGTTCCCTCGACTGCTGCCCGTCCCTGAAAGTGGTGTCTGTGATCCAGATCTCGTCTGCCGGGAACATCGGTACCCTTCTGTGGTTGAACGCGCATTTCGGTATTTCGTCATAATTGTATATTTCCCTGTAAAGGTTAGGATTCGGGATATCCTGCAGTTCGTATCGGTACAGAGACTGTTCAAGCGTATTCGTCTTCTTGTTAAATATCAGCATAACAACACCCGACTTCTTTTTTTAGTTTTGCATTATTGTATACAATTATACAATCGGTGTCAATATTAACTTTTCAACAATTTTCTGCCTCGATGCAGAAACAAGGAGGATTTTAGCGTTTTATATCGAAATAGTTATTATTGGATTATCACAGGGGGAGGATGAATATGGCAAAACCGAAAAAGGGGAAAACAAAATCCATTGCCGAGCAGGTAGCAAGTCAGGGAAAAGCCAACCTGATCGCAGCGGTCGTAACAGGGCTTGTAATGAGCGCCGTATTCGTACTGATAACCGGCAAATATGTCGAAGCTCTTCTGGTACTGGCAACATCCGTAATTACTTCCCAGGTATTGCGCTTTACCAGCAATAGTATGATAAAAAAGATAGCGCTTAAGTTCGAGGAAGAACTTGATGATATAAGAGAAGGAGATTACTCCAAATTCCTTGAACCCAAATCGTTTGGCGTGTTAGCCGGAATTGGTTCGGCGCTGAACTCCGTATTGAGCGACATAAGGTCGCTGGTCGACAACTTTTTCTCGCTGTCGCATTTGATCATCCAGGCGTCAAGAAAGGTTGGATCAACAGCGGAACAGGCTCTTTCCTCCATCACTGAGATTTCCAAGACAGTCGATGAGATCGCCAAGGGCGCATCGGATCAGGCAGCCGACGCGCAGGAAGGAGTTCAGCTGGTCGACAAGCTTTCGGAACAGATCGACTTCGTATACCAAAGCTACGGCGATGTGATGAACGAGACGAACAACATACACAATCTAAATGATATAGGTCTCGAATCCGTAAAGATCCTCCGTGAGAAATCCGAGCAAAGCTTCAATTCCACTGAGAAGATTTTCTCAGTGGTCGAAAGCCTTACAAATACTACGAAAGATATCGGCACTTTTGTACAGTCGATCGAAGATATCGCCGAGCAAACCAACATGCTGGCGCTGAATGCCGCGATAGAAGCAGCAAGGGCCGGCGAAGCGGGCAAGGGCTTTGCCGTGGTTGCTGAAGAAGTCAGACAGCTCGCCGATCAGAGCAGACGGTCCACAGAGGAGATCATCAACCTGATGGAAAATATAAGCGAAGAATCGCAACAGGCCATACAGGCAATGGAGATGATGAGGAAAGTCTCGCAGGAGCAGAGCGAAGCTGTTGACAGCACGAATAAAGCATTCGGGGATATTGCTGAAGGCATAGTCGCCATCGTTGACAAAATCAAAGCTGTTAATGATGCGGTTATCGCGATGCAGAAAGGCAAGGACCATGTGATATCAGCCATCGAAAACATTTCCTCAGTTTCCGAGGAAACAGCCGCATCAAGCGGAGAGGTCGCCGCCACGACAGAACAGCAGTTGAAGGAGATAGACGAGATGAAGGTGGCTGCCGCGCAGCTTGACGAGCTTGTCCAGGAACTCGACAAGAAACTGAAGAAGATCAAGATAAGGTAGAATGGATAAGGCAGGTTGGATGAGTAAGCCAAGGCAAGACAGGTAAGCCTGGGCAACACAGGTGAGTCTGGGCAAGATAGCTGCACCGAGACAGGACAGGTGAGTCTGGGCAAGATAGCTACACCGAGACAGGACAGGTAAGATAGGGAGCCCCGCATAATATGAGCGGGGCTTTCTTAATACGTAATTTTAAGCACCGTGATTTCATGCGCCCAATGTTCGCAAATCAGTCTATCTCTCTTCATACCATCCTGGTACCCAAAAATCAGACAGTCCCGAATCCGAGCATCAATATCAGCATTTCCTCGGTGCTTTGCAAATCGTCCATCTCAAACCTCGGAAATCTTCCCTGAATTATGAAGGCTGACCGGGAACCGTCTATATTAGGCTATACCTCATATTCCTTCAGGTTATACCTCATATTCCTTCATTATCAAGGCAGCCCCGACATTCGGGAATTTGCGTGCGGCCTCTTCAACGAGATCTTTCAGATCGTAGTCAGGCCAGAAGTGTGTGAGCAGCAGCTTTTTGGCCCCAGCCATTGCCGCAGCCGTACCGCACTGGGCGGCCGTCATATGCGGCGCACTTTCCGACCAGTCCTTCTCCAGGAACCCTGCATCGAGCAAAAGCAGATCCGCACCCTTTGCGAAGCTGATCAGGTCATCCGCCCATGCTGTATCACCGGAGTATACGAGCCTTTTGCCTGCGCATTCTGCAGATACCGCATAATCCGGAATCGGATGCTTCATCAGCCTGAATGAAAACTTCATGTCACCGATGGCAAGCTGTTTATCATCCCCAATGGCCTCGAGTTCGAAAGCATCCTGTACATCGAGCCGGCTGTATTCCTCCGCAGGCTCTGCGGGAGCATAGACCCTGAGCAGCTTATCGTACAGTCCACGTATTCTTCTTAGCTGGATAGCGTATTTCAGCACACACATATCAGACATGTGATCATTGTGAAGATGGGTCAGGATAACAGCATCAAGTTCATCGAGCCTTATGATCTTCTGCATGTTGGACAACACCCCGCTGCCACAGTCGATCAGCACGTTTGCGGTTTCGCTCTGCAGCAGGTAACCTGAGCACGCGCTTCCCGCAGCCGGGTAAGGGCCATTGTTTCCAAGCACTGTCAGCTTCACGGGTTCATTCCTCCTTTATGAGTACTTGTTTTTAGTACCTGCTTTTATTGTGAAACCAGGTACTTGCTTTTATTGTGAGACCAGGCACTAGCTTTATAGTGAGACCAGAACTCGTTTTATAACGGAAATACATCTCGGTTCAATTCACTTCCTATACGGCTTGAATCACATACCAGCCAATCAGGATCGCAGCACAGTTCAAATCTCTGCCAGACTCAGATGGCTGCCGGGTTCAGATAGCTGTCCGGTTCGAGTGGCTGCCACGCTTAATGGCCGTCAGGTTCGAGTGGCTGCCAGGCTCGATTGGATGCCAGGTTCGAGTGGCTGCCAGGTTCGATTGGATGCCAGGTTCGAATCTCTTTCAGGTTAAACTCACTGCCCTGTCTGCCTGTCCCACTGCATCCTGTTGAATAACAGGACCAGAATGTATCCCAGTATCGCGCTGAATACCCCCTGCAGCGAATTTGGCAGCAGTTCCGCGACTGCCGCGGTCAATCCGAAGGCTTCATTAAATATGCCGAGCAGTAAAGCTTCAGCCAGAAAGTATCCGATTATCATGACAGCAGCGCCTGCTATAGTTGAGATGATCAGCCGGCCGTGTTCCAAAGCGCCGGTTTTGCGGATCTTTGAAGTCAGCAGACCGACCAGCAGACCTTCAATGCCCTTCACAACAAATGTTATAGGCGCAAACAGCAGTGCCGCTGCAGCAAGATCCGCCAGCGCCGATCCCGCTGCTCCTGCGATCAGGCCTCCCGTCGGCCCCAGCAAAAACGCCGCCAGTATTATCACCGCATCGCCAAGATTGAAGTAACCTCCCGGCAATATCATTGTAGGAATACGTGTAAAATATGTTGCGAGAAAAACCAGTGCGATCATGAGGCCGTTCATTATCAGCTTTTTCAGTGTACTGTTCTGCATAGCAGTTCCCCCATATCGATCATCATCCGATGAAGAGTTTATTGCTGCAGCTTTGTGCTAACATATCTTTTCAGGATCCATAGATATTTGGAATAATTTTAAGTGTATGTTTGTATGTTGTCAAGAGCAGATAAAATTGCCTGCGGACACTAATTGACATCCTATGACCATATTGCGGACATCCTGTGAACATCTTTGCAGACACCCTGTAAACATCTTGCGGACAT
>JAAZKL010000370.1 GCA_012799845.1 Clostridiaceae bacterium | reverse complement strand
GGGAGAAAAGGAGGATTTGTATGAGAGTAATAAAATCGGGTTTTGAGATCCTGAGTAAAATCGATGGCATGGAAATTCTGAAGTCCTTGGAAATCGCCGGGCGCACATGTTATAAGTCTGAGGACAATCCCGGTTGTGTTCGATGATATCGTTGAGTAATCGGCACTTTAAGTTACAGGAGGGTGTTATGCTTGAGGTAAAACAGGCGGATAACAGCAACAGGCAGAGCGTTGACGACATCCAGATAATGCACGAAGTCGAGTTAGAAAAGATACTGTAAATCAGGGGGCACAAAAATGAATACCTTGACTGGTAAAATCGGTTCGGCAATAACAGGCGCAGCAGTATTGGCGTTTGCTGTATCGATGCTTGTCACCGATGGAGTATTTGCAAGCTGCCTGTCCAGCATTTTTATTGCGATTGGTTTCATACCTTTCATGTGTTCGCTGGCAGCCGTAAATAAGAAAGATGACAATAAAGCTCTTGGATATACGGGTATCGCGTTTTCAGCCATATATGCCGTGATAATCTTCCTGGTGTATTATGCCGAATGTACGACAATAAGACTGGATCCTTCATTGAGCAGCGAATCTTTGTCCATTATCAGCTACGGATATACCGGAAGCCTTTTCTTTAACTATGATCTGCTCGGGTATGCATTCATGGCATTGTCTACGTTCATAATGGGGTTTCTCGTCGAGCCGGCCGGCAGGCCTGACAGGATATTCAGATGGATGCTTTGGATCCATGGCATTTTCTTCGTATCGTGCCTGTTTGTGCCCATGTTCCCCATATTTACGGCAGGAACAGGCGATTTCGCCGGGACCGTATTGCTTGAGATATGGTGCGCCTACTTTTTCCCGATATGTGTTCTGGGCCATAGATATTTTAAAGCAAAGGAAATGCTTCATGACACGAGGCAGTAAGCAGATCCTGTACAAGTGAGGTTGGTTTGAATGGACATTACCATTCGTAAAGCGGAAATACTGAAGACAAACAAATCGTACTGGGACACATATGCAGATTTCTGGTTCGGTACTACTTCACTACCGGAATATGGAGTACATTTTGTGACAGAAGATGAGCTTCACCTGTTTGGAGACGTTTCAGGCAAAAAGCTGCTGGAGTTCGGCTGCGGAAGCGGCCACTCCCTGAAATACCTTGCTGACAGGAACGCAGGTGAACTGTGGGGCGTAGATATTTCTGGCAGGCAACTGGAAAATGCCGAAGCATACTTGAAAGAACACGGGTATACGGCGAAACTGATCTGCGCACCTATGGAAGCCGAACTGGATATCCCGACGGATTATTTCGACTATGTTTATTCAATATATGGGATAGGCTGGACGACAGACCTTCCGGGAACATTCAGGAAAATTGCATCTTACCTGAAAAATGACGGGATTTTTATATTCAGCTGGCACCATCCGCTCAATTACTGTGTGTCCTGGTCGTGCAGCGAAGGCGGGACCATTATCGAAAATGACAAACTGGTATTTATGAAAAGTTATTTTGATGAATCGTATTTCAAGATGCCGGTTCACGGAAGCGAAGTGATCCTGTGCAACCGGAAGATATCAACGTATGTAAATGCCTTGGCACAGGCGGGGTTTGCGATCGAGCAAATGATCGAACAGACAGATGAGCAAACGATGGAAGCGGCCGGCGATATAAGCGACAAAGCCAAAAAGGCTAAAATGCTCCCCATCTCTTTCTGCATAAAGGCCAGGAAATCACATCATCCAGGGCTATGATACCACAGTGTTCAAGACAGGGAAACCGTAGTATGCAGGTATCAATTGTCCTGAGTTTCTGAATTTGGTCGCTTATATATGACATGCGTTGTCAGCTTATGCGGTGTATATTATCAGTAAATATGTGACGTGCCAGGAACCGCACTAGTTTATGCTTTTGCGGTGTATATCGGTACAGAAATGGGAGGGTGCCTGAATGAGTGAGAAAACCGAAATGCAAAAAGTAACTGATGAGATAATCCGTTTTATGCGGGGCAGGTATGCTTTAGATGAAGTGCCGGGCAAACACTATGAAGCTGATTGCCTGAGATTCCGGCAGGGAAAGAAAACTATAGTAACCGTCATCTTTTATGAAGACCATTATGGCTTTCTGGTGGTTTACGGTAAAGCCGAGCGAGAAAAGTTCGAGAAGCAAAGAGACGAGTTCCCGCAATCCATCATTGAGATCTACGATAATGCCCGCACCTATCACGACGGGAAATGGATGCTCATACGGGTGGATAACCTGGAGACGCTGGAAGCGATCAAGAAAATGATCCTGATCAAGAAAAGGCCGAACCGAAAGCCTCTCCCCAAAGAAAATGCTGTTTACGGCAAATGCGGCCACAGGTGCGACTTGTGCATCCACTATACCGGCGGTACGATCAGCGAAGAATTCAGGAAAGAACTGGAGGAGAGGCTGACAAGAGTATATAATATTAATGATAGGTCGATGAGATGCTCGGGCTGCGGAACTACAGGATGTTATACGGAGTTGTGCGAT
>JAAZKL010000369.1 GCA_012799845.1 Clostridiaceae bacterium | reverse complement strand
TTTCGAGCAGTTCTTTGCTCTTTGCGCTGTTGATCTTCTCGACGCTGCTGATCTCCTCCACGATCGACATGATTTCCGCCGTCGCATGCTTCAGTTCCCTGGCGCCGGGAAAACGGGCTGCGTCCAGCTCACTAAGGTCCTTCACGCCGGCAGTGGCTTTGAGCTTCTCCATATGCGCAGTGAATTCCGCATCCAGCCTGTCTATCCCGTCTATCCTTTTCTGTTTTTCTTCTATCAGCTTCTGCAGCTTGTCCAGCGATCCTTCTTCAATGGCCGGAGTCTGCTCTCTGGTCAGTTCCAGCATTTCAGCGAGCAGTGCCCTTTTAGTGACAAGAAGCTCCGTCATTTTACCGAAGTAATTCATACTATCATTTGCCATAAGCCCTCTGCAGTATTGTTATTTCAGTAATGCTAATATTTTGCCATATCCGGCCGCCTTCCATGCCTATTTCTCCGCACCTGCGGCTTTCTTGTTCTGCTGTTTTGCTATCTTCATTGCCTGTGCCCATGTGTCCCGGAGTTCCCTGACAAAGTGGAGGACCTCATCCAATATGCCGGCGTCCTTCTTTATGTTTGCCTCCATCAGCCTGTCCAGGAAATAATCATACAGGAGAGCAAGATTGTGTGAGATCTCATACTGCATGTCAAGTGACGCCTTGAACTCGTGCAGTATATCCTCCGCTCTGATAATGTTGTCGTGGGCTTTCTGAATGTCCTTCTCTTCGATTGCTTTCTGGGCTAACATAATAAACTTGATCAGCCCGTTGTACAACATGAGAGTAAGTTCTTCAGGACTTGCCGTCAGGATGGAGTTTTGCTTGTAAGTATCGTACGCATTTGATGTAACCATTGAACACCTTCTGCCTTTCTGTTTTATGTATTTGAACTATCTCATAAACTGCTGCGCCAGCCACATACTCTGGTTGTTCATCTCGCTTATCAGCTTCTCCAGTTGTGCGAACTGGATGTAGTAATGGTTTTCCTTCATAATGAGCTCATCGTTGAGTTCGTCGATTTTCCTGTCATATTCAGCTATCTGCTGGTACAATGTGTTGTTGAACACAGACCTGTCACTGGTCATACCCGCCTTTTCCAGCAGCGCGCCTCTTCGTCCGTCGACCGTGATGGTCCGGATATTGTCCTGGATCACGTCGTAAAATCTGTATATAAGCCCGGATTCCCTGAATCTCTCATTCCTTGATGCTGCATTGCCAACCGCTGTATTGTAGGATATATCTGATTGCTTCGTGAACAATTCAATAACTCCCGTCGGGTTCTCAGTCAGAGCCTTCTTAAGCTTCTCTTCATCTACATAAAGTTTTCCCTTGTCCACCCAGCTGTTTGATTTGATCCCTATATCAGCAAGTGTCAGGCCTGAGCCTTCGACACTCGAGATTACGGCATTACGCAGCCCGGTCACGATGGACTTCAGGAGGTTGTCTCCGGCGAGCAGTCCGGACTTTGCCTTTTCCTCCCACCTTTTGATCTCATCTTCGGTCATTGCTTCTTTTTGCAAGTCTGTCAAGGGCTCATAACTATATTCTCTTTTTTCTGAAAGCTTAGCATTGACCTTGTCCAGCAAATCATTGTATTTTTCAACGAAGCCCTTGATCAGTTCAACAGCTTTTGTCGTATCGGAAGTCACCGATAATTCGACCTCGCCTGCATAATCTTTCTTCAGGTTGAAGACGATTCCATTTATATTGAAGCTGTTGGTGGATCGCGTTATCACCTGTTCTCCGTTGATACCGTCATCATAGGTTATGCTTGCGTCGCTGCCCGTAACATTATTCGCAGTCAACGAAAGCGATGCCAGAAGCCCGCCGCTCATGTCGCTTGCGTTGATCCTTGCAACTCCGCCGGTTTCCCTTGTCTCCAGCATGAATTTGTTGTTGAGGCTGTCATAGCTCATCCTGACCCCTGCAGCCGTATTCGAGTTGACCGCAGCCATTATATTCTTCATGGAGGTCGTGCGCGCGTCAAAGCTGAATGTCTGACCGTTTATGACAAAACTGATCTCGGTATTGGTTTCGTCGATCGCAAGAGGCACGGCAAAGCTGTCCCTTATATCATAGATATTTGCATCCAGGTTGAGCTTGTTGGACCTGTTGGTGCCGTCCAATCCTATTGCCTCAAGTCCGCGGTTTTCAACCGCAGATGCGGAAACTGAGACGTTCGGATCGGTGCTCTCCAGGACTATCTTGTTATTCTCGACTTTAACCGTTATTTTGCCGGCTCCAAACCCCAATACCTCATCATCCACCAGTGTCTGCAACACCTGGGCTACGGCACTGGCATCAGTATAATGGTCTCCCGTGGGGAGCTCAAATTCCTTTTGTTCCGAACCGA
>JAAZKL010000368.1 GCA_012799845.1 Clostridiaceae bacterium | reverse complement strand
GTTGGAGACAGGATCGCATTCATTGCACCGCCAGACCGGAAAAATCCTGATTTCAGTTCGGACAGGAAGATCAATGGGAAGAACATGCTGGCGATGCCCGGAATGGTCAATGCCCATACGCATTGTGCCATGACTCTCATGCGCAACGCAGCGGATGATCTTCCGCTCCACAAATGGCTGTTCGAAAAGATCTTCCCGATCGAAGACAAACTGACTGATGATGCCGTTTACTGGGGAACACGCCTTGGCGCTGCAGAAATGATCAAATCCGGTACAACCGCGATCGCTGACATGTACCTGCATATGGAGGCTGCGGCCAGGGGCATCGCTGATACCGGGCTGAAGGTCAACATGTCCAAAAGTCCGCTGGAATTCCATTCTGAAGGCGGTTTCAGAGCCCTGGACGTATTCGATGAATGCAGGATTTTTTTCAAGGACTGGAACGGCGAATCGGACGGGAGGATCAAAGTCTACCTGGAGGTGCATTCAACCTACCTCTTCGACAGGCCGTCACTGGTAAGAGCTTCTGAACTTGCAAAGGAACTGGGAACAGGGATCCACATCCACCTGCTTGAGACTGCCGGGGAGAGGAAGGAGAGCTTTGAGAAGCATGGGAAATCGCCTGTGGAGATATGCGCTGAAACAGGGATTTTCGACGTGCCTGTGATTGGAGCCCACCTGGTACATGTTGACGAGGAAGACATAAGGATCCTGGTACAGTACGGGGTCAATGCGGCTCACAATCCCACGAGCAACCTGAAGCTTGGCAGCGGGATATCGCCTGTCCATGAAATGCTCAAAGCCGGGGTCAATGTTGCTTTGGGTACGGACGGCACAGCCAGCAACAATAATCTCAATATGTTCGAAGAAATGCATCTTGCTGCTTTGATCCAAAAGGGAGTTGCCCAGGACCCAGAACTCGTCACTGCACGACAGGCGTTCATGATGGCTACCGTCAACGGGTCGAAAGCTGTCGGCTTCGGTGATGAAACCGGCATCCTGGAGGCGGGGAAGAAAGCAGACATGATACTGCTGGATATGGACAAACCGCATTTGTGCCCGGTGAACGATCCGTTCTCAGCTGTCGTTTATTCAGCGCAGGCTTCCGATGTCGACACCGTGATCGTCGATGGGAATATATTGATGGAGAACAGGGAGTTGAAAACTATCGACGAAGAGCGCGTCATGCATGAAGTCAGAAAGCATTCTGAGAGACTGCTGATGGTTTCTGGGCATGAGTATAGTTGCAAATAAAATTTCAGCATATTATCTTAATAGGATTTCTGCATATTGTGAGATTTTACGGACGGTTTGGCTGAATGGCCGAACCGTCTGCTTTTTTGGGGAAACTGATCTGTTCGCTTATGAAAATTAACCTCTTGCTTATGGGAATAGCCATTTGTTTCTGGGAATAGCCATTTACTTATTGAAATAAGCCATTTACTTATAGAAATTGGCTATTTACTTATTGGAATTAGCATTTTGCTTATGGAAAATGACCTGCCTTTTTGATGATACTTATCTAGTCAATTGAGGAACCCGATCCAGGTGATTAACATAATATAGATTATGACTAGCGACTTATGTCTATAAGGCAGACAGCCTGTTTTGGCAGGCAGAAAGGTCTGCCCCGGCAGGTAAACGGCCTGTTCGTGTAGACAATAAGTCTGTACCGGAAAACAATAGTCTGTCCCGGCAGGCAAACAGCCAATTCCGGCAGGCAAAAAGGTCTGTCCCGAAAAGCAGAAGTCTGTCCAGGCAGGCAATAGATCTGTCCCGGAAAGCACATGGCCCAAATTCGGTACATATTAGCACATGTTAGCAGTCCGGCATTTGAAGAATGTATTGATTGGGGAGTGCAGGGGTATGCAGAAATATGCGGTTCTTATGGCAGGTGGTTCGGGGACGAGGCTCTGGCCCCTTTCGAAGGAAGCCAGCCCTAAGCAGTTCATTCCTGTAGGGGATGGCAGTTCCATGCTGGTTCGGACGATCAAACGCTTATGTGCAGTTGTCAAGCCTGAGCATTGCTTTATCGTGACTAACAAAAGTCTGTTCGATATGACGAAAGAGACGTCTGGCGGTCTCGTTCCGGAAGCGAATATTTTGCTGGAACCAGACAGGAAAAATACAGCGGCTTGCATAGCATATGCAACGCTGCTGCTGAAGAAAAAGCTGGGGGAAGGCGTGCTTTGCTTTGTGCCGGCGGATGGATATGTCAGGGATACGGAAGGCTATGCTGAAGCTCTGCGATCGGCGTTCGACGCTGCTGAAAAGGTCGGCGCCCTGGTCATAATCGGTGTAAGACCCACGTATCCGTCGACCGGATACGGTTACATCCATGTGGAACCTGCACCTGCAGAAAGCTCAGAAGTTGAAACAGATCCGGCAACAGGAAAAGTTGATGTACCAGGAGAGGTTGCAATAACCGGAGAGAACACAGTACCGGAAGGCAGGCCAATACCCGGAGAAATCCCTGCGGCAGAAGAAGTTCCAGTAACGGGAGCGGTTCCGGTATCAGAAGCAGTTCCTTCGCCTGGAGTAGTTTCGGTTTCAGAATATAATCCTGCAGCGAATAGGGAATCAAGGATATCGCGGGTCCTGGATTTTATTGAGAAACCTGACCTGGAAGTGGCAAAGGAGCTTGCGGCTTCAAACGATTACCTTTGGAACTGCGGGATCGTGGCCGGTACGATGGACTCGATAATACAGAGAATAAAGGAAAACATTCCCGAACACTACCATAAGCTTTCGGAAGCATTGGAAAGCAACAGCGATGAAGCTGCCGACCTGGTCGGGAAAGCTTACAACGAGCTTCATAGCATTTCATTTGACAATGGAGTGCTTGAAAAATGTGTCTCTTCACTGTATGCCGTAAAGGCTGAGTTCGACTGGGACGATATCGGCAGCATCGATGCCCTGGCTAAGACTTTGACGCCGGATTCCGACGGCAACCTGGTGAAAGGACGCTATATCGGGATCAATACGACGAATTCCGTTATTTATGGGACAGATGCTGCCATTTGCACGATCGACATCGATAACATGATCGTGGTCGGTACAAAAGATGAAGTGCTGGTTTGTCCAAGAGACAGGTCGCAGAAAGTCAGGATGCTGGTGGAAAAGCTTAAAGAACAGGGCCATGATGATCTTCTCTGAGAGACTTGCATTTGGAAGTAAGCGGATGGGAAATCCCGATGATGAAGGAGGTGCTGGACAGCCTCACTTAGAGACTTGCTTTTGGAGGTAAGCGGATGGGAAAAGCGAGATTCATGCTGATAAGAGAAATAGGAGCCGGAATGTGGAATGAGATATACCATGTTCTGACCCAGTTGCTTGTTGCGGAAATCATGCAAAGGGTCCCGGTCGTTCACTGGGGCGAAGGCAGCCTGTATGCTTCATCTGACGGTTCAAACGCATTCGAACAGTTTTTCATGCCTGTGTCCGGCTTCAGTGTGCAAGATCTGGCTGGGCCCGATGCAGATGTTTGTGTCCGGGATACCTATATCGATTTCGATACGGTCATCCAGCTGATACCGGAACAGCATCCGCTCTATGGAATGAATCGCAGGGATCTGTTCAGACGCCTGATGTGCAGGTATATCCGCCTCCGGAAAGAGACACAGGCCTTTATCGACGATTTCTATGATGCGAACATGAAAGGCGCGGCTTTTTTAGCCGTACACATCAGAGGCAGCGACAAGATCGTGGAAGTAAAGCATCTGCATGAACTGAACAGCCGTTATCCAACCGAAATAGAAAATGTCATGAACGGAAATCCCGACATGAAGCTGTTCCTGATGACAGACTGCATTGAAATACTGGAAGAGTATACGCAAAGGTATGGCGAACGTTTGGTCTACACGGACTGCAGGAGGACCCGGAAGGGGGGGCTGGGGGTGCACTTTCAGGAATACCAAGACAACCGGCTGAAGGGTATGGAGATTATCCGCGACACATGGCTTGCCGCAAGGTGCGATCACTTTATCGGGAACGGGTATTCAAATGTTTCGACAGCCATCAGTGAACTGAAGGACTGGAAAGATGACAGGATCAAACTTTTGTATTAGCTGACGATCAATGACAGAGTAATAACAGAGCTCTGACAGAACTATGAAAGAGCGATAAAAGAGTGATGACAGAGTGATGAAAGAGGCGATGGATCATGGAAAAAAGCATATGGCTCGACGCATACAGGACAATGAGGCTTATTCGGTTGATTGAGCAAAGGATCAACGATGAGTATAAGTTTGACGAGATAAAGACACCGATCCATTTATCCATCGGGCAGGAAGCGGTGTCAGTCGGTGTTTGCATGCACCTGGGAAAAGACGATTATGTTTTCGGCACTCACCGTAGTCATGCGATGTATATCGCAAAGGGCGGCGACATCAAAAAAATGATAGCTGAACTGTACCTGAGAAAAACCGGATGCGCGCGTGGCAGGGGAGGTTCGATGCACCTTGTCGATACGGAAGTGGGGATACCCGGTTCTTCCGCCATCGTCGGAGGGAATATCCCGCTGGGGACCGGCACAGCCCTTGCATCCAAGATCCTCAATAACGGCAGGGTAACAGCCATATTTTTTGGCGACGGCGCCGCTGATGAGGGAACGTTCCACGAAAGCCTGAACTTTGCCTCAGTGAAAAAACTGCCCGTGGTATATGTATGTGAAAACAACTTCTATGCCATAAATTCGCACCAGTCAGTGCGGCAGGCCGGCGACAACATCTATAAATGGGCGCAGGGATACGGGATGCTGGGTTTCCGGATCGACGGGAATGATGTGCTGGAAGTCTCCAGGCATGCAAAAAAGGCCATAGACAGATGCCGGAACGGTGAAGGCCCAACGCTGATCGAATGCCTTACCTACAGGTGGAAAGGACACATAGGAACGGTCGACGATGTGGGCGAAGGCTTCAGGCCAAAGGAAGAACACGACCATTGGGTCTCACAATGCCCGATAAAACGTTTTTCAGAATTTCTGAAAGGTGAAGGAGTCTTAACAGATGAGCTAATGAAAAGCATCGACCAGGAAATATTTGACCTGATCGAAGATGCATTCCAGTTCGCTCAGAACTCCCCAAAACCCGAACCTGATGAACTGCTCGATTATGTCTACGCCGATTAGAAGGGGACAGTTCTGCGAAATCATAGGCGGGAGACCAGCTCGAGACAGGGGACAGTTCTGCAGAATACGGGGTGAGGGACAGTTCTGCTGAATCGATGAAAGTTTGCAAATGAGGGACAGTCCTGCACAATACGAGGAAAGGTTTCCTAAATGAATGCAGTTTGGAAATTTAGTGAACAGATGATTGCTGCCCGGTATACTGTTCGGTCGAAAGGAGGATCATCATGCCGTGGACGACAGTTCAACTTGAGAAACTTGATAATTTTTTCATAACAGGCGATACAGAGAGCAATCGTGTCCTTACATACAGGGATGCTCTGCATGAGGCCCTGGACCAGTCGCTTGCAAGGGATCCGGGAGTATTTATCATGGGTGAAGGCGTGGACGATGCAGCGGGTGTGTTTGGGTCCACGAAGGGGCTGAAGGAGAAGTATGGCGCAGACAGGGTGTTCGATACGCCGATAGCGGAGAATTCATTGACGGGTATAGCAGCCGGCGCGGCAATGGCAGGGATGAGACCAATCCTGATACACGCTCGTATGGATTTCCTTCTGCTTTCGCTGGATCAACTGGTGAATCACGCGTCCAAGTGGTACTACATGTTCGGGGGAAATGTAAAGGTACCCCTGGTTGTCAGGACTATCAGCGCCAGGGGATGGGGATCCGGTGCACAGCATTCTCAGTGCGTACAGGGAATACTGATGAATGTCCCGGGCTTGAAAATAGTCGCTCCTGCCACTCCCTATGACGCCAAAGGACTGATGATATCGGCAATTATAGACAACAACCCGGTCCTGTTTGTTGAGCACCGCTGGCTGTATAAAACAACAGGACATGTGCCTGAAAACCTCTATTCCATCCCCATCGGCAAAGGAGTAATCCGCAGAAGGGGCGAGGATATCACGATAGCGGCGGTTTCTTACATGCTTGTGGAGACGCTGAAGGCAGCCGATAAGCTC
>JAAZKL010000367.1 GCA_012799845.1 Clostridiaceae bacterium | reverse complement strand
TCAACTTACATTATAATAGATAATCAGCCTGTATCATAGCTTTTTAAGTCCTGTAACAAAATTTTAATATTGTCTGCAATGCGCTCTCCGCCGGTTTGCGGCTTTTTGTACACAAGATGCGGAGAGGCTCCCGCGCTGAAGAGCAGTTGTCTCCTGTATTTTTCTGCAGCCTTTGCGATCGCCTGGAAATTGATGCTTTTGATGTTCGCAAAACCAAATACGACAGTGTCCTTCTTTTCCGTCACGGATGAGATCCCGAGAGACCTTGCCAGAGCCTTGATATATGCCGCTGTGATCAGGTTCTTTACCGGCGCCGGAATGTCGCCGTATCTGTCGGTCAGTTCATCCTCGATGTCAAGTACGTCATTTTCGTCATTTATTGCGGCGATCTTCTTGTACATCTCTATTTTTCTGCTTTCAGAGCCTATATACGAGTCGTCGATATACGCGTCAATATTTATGTCGATGGTGACCTCCGTCTCTTCCTTCCTGAGAGGTTCGCCCCTGAGTTCCCTGACCGCCTCATCCAGGAGCCGGCAGTACATGTCGTAGCCGACGGATTCCATATGCCCGTGCTGCTCGGGTCCCAGCAAATTCCCCGCGCCCCTGATCTCCATGTCGCGCATCGCAATTTTGAAGCCGGACCCCAGCTCGGTGAATTCCTTTATTGCCTGCAGCCTCTTTTCAGCCACTTCGGAAATGACCTTGTCTCTTTTATATGTGATATATGCGTAGGCAAGCCTGTTGGAACGGCCCACCCTGCCCCTGAGCTGATACAACTGGGCGAGCCCCATCTTATCGGCGTCCTCCACGATGATCGTATTCACATTGGGCATGTCGAGGCCTGATTCGATGATCGTCGTGCAGACCAGTACATCGAATTCTCCTTTCAGGAAGCTGATCATGATGTCCTCAAGCTGCCTCTCTTCCATCTGCCCGTGCGCGACGGCCACCCTCGCGTCCGGCACCATTGCCTGGACATCGGCAGCCTTGCTGTCTATCGTCCTGACCCTGTTGTACAGGTAGAATACCTGCCCCTGCCTGGCCAGTTCCCTTATGATGGCGTCCCTTATGACGTCCCTGTTGTATTCCATTACGTAGGTCTGTACCGGGTACCTTTCTTCCGGAGGATCTTCGATGACGCTTATGTCCCGTATCCCCGTCAGCGACATGTGCAGGGTCCTCGGTATCGGCGTCGCCGTGAGGGTCAGCACATCGACCTCCGCAGCAAGGTTTTTCAGGCGCTCCTTGTGGGAAACGCCGAACCGCTGCTCCTCATCGATGACCAGCAGCCCCAGGTTCCTGAACTGGATATCTTTCTGGAGAAGGCGGTGCGTACCGATCAGCACATCTACATTCCCTGTTTTTACTGCCTTAAGTATACGCTTCTGTTCCGACCGGGACCTGAAACGGCTCAGCATTTCGACAGTCACAGGGAAATCCTTCATTCTATCGATAAAATTGTTGTAGTGCTGCTGTGCAAGGACAGTGGTCGGGACCAGCCAGGCAACCTGCCTGCCGTCCATCACGGCCTTGAATACGGCACGGATCGCCACTTCGGTCTTGCCGAAACCCACATCTCCGCAGAGCAGCCTGTCCATGACCTTCCCCGATTCCATGTCCCGCTTGATCTCTTCGATACACCTGAGCTGGTCCTCCGTCTCCTCGTACGGGAATTGTTCTTCAAACTGCTTCTGCCAGACGGTATCCTTCGAATATTCAAAGCCTTTCAGCGCCGCCCGCCGGGCATACAGTTTTATCAGTTCCCCGGCAAGCTTCTTCAGCGATTCCTTGACCCTGGTTTTCGTCCTGAGCCAGTCCGAACCTCCGAGCTTGTTGATTTTGGGCTGTTTTCCTTCCGACCCTATGTATTTCTGGATCAGGTCCATCTGGTTCGTTGGGATGTAGAGGAATGCGCCGTCCTGGTACCTGATCTTGAGATAATCCTTCTTGACGCCTTCCACGGTCAGTTTTTCCAGACCTATGTACTGCCCTATGCCGTGAGTCTGGTGCACCACATAATCGCCCACCGTCAGCTCGGTGAACAGGCTGATGGGGCGTCCTTTGTATTTGCTGCGGCTTTTTGCGGTTGCTTTCCTGTTCAGGCCGAATATCTCATCGTCGCTTATCACGACGAATCCTGATGTCGGATATTCAAAGCCCTTGTGGAGGCTGCCCCGGGTGATGACGACCTGTCCGGGCATGACAGGCTCCGAGACACTGTCCATATAGACCGATTCGATCCCGTTTTCAGACAGCGAATCCCTCAGCCGTTCTCCGCGCCCCCTGGTGCCTGAGAGAAGCAGTACCCTGCTCTTGCCGCTCTTCCATGCTGAAAGGTTCTCTGTAAGTAAATCCATGCTGCCCTGGAACGACCCGATCGTTCTGCAGGGGATGCTGTACTGAAGCGATTCCTTCGATGCTATGGCATCAGCGTTCACGGTGTTCATATATATGGGTTTCCTGGATGATACAGCCGATAATATCGATTCGTAGTCAAAGAACATGCCGCTGCTTTGAGGAAGCAGTATGCTCTTTTCGATCAGCGCCTTGCATATCTCGCCGTGCTCCAGCAGCAGGTTGTCGAGGCGTTGCTTCTGCCTTGCCGGCTCATCCATGAAAATGAAGGCGTCGTCTCCCAGGTAATCTGTCAATGAATAAGGCTCGTCAGCAATATAGGGGATATACCTGTCGATGCCGGGGAAATACCATGATTCTTCGAACTGCTCCATGTCGGCATTTATTTTCCGAATCAGTTCCGGATTCCTACCCGCCGTTTTTTCGGCATCACTCTTTACAGCGCGGATGATTTCAGATTTTCTTTCACTGTCGAAGATCATTTCGCGCGCGGGGATGATCCTGACGATGCCGGCATGCCCGACAGACCTCTGGGTGTTTACGTCGAACCACCTTACCGAATCTATTTCATCGCCGAAGAATTCGATCCTGACAGGGTTATCGGCATCCACGGGGAAGATGTCGACAATACCTCCCCTTACCGCAAACTGGCCCTTTTTTTCTACGAATTCCACTCTTTCATATGCGGAAATCACAAGCCTGCGGATAAGATCCTCAGGATCCAGGCGTCCGTGATCGTCAATGGTGATCACCTGCTGCGCCAGCGTTTCCGGACGCAGCAGCTTGTGAGAGACGGCCTCCACGGATGTGACCACGAAGCTGTATTCCCCCCGGCTTATCCGGTCGAGCGCCGCCAGCCTCTGATATATCGTGTCATAGCTCTTGGCTTCCACGTCATATAGCATGATCTCTTTTGTGGGAAAGAAGACGACATCGTCGCCGGCAAAAAATGTGAAGTCCTCAAACAGCCTTCTGGCCTGCATTTCATTGAATGCTACAAAAACGCCCTTCATGCCGCAGTGGCGGCAAAGGGCATACGAAACATGAGCCTTCTGCGACTCAGAAGGCCCTATGACACTGACCGGCCGCGTATAGCCACGCGCAGCAGCCAGTAACCGTTTGTACTCTTCCAGTTTCAGCAGCGGTTCAATAAAGTTCAGCATAAAATTCCTGATCCCGCCTGAATATATCTGTCTGCTATAGTTCAGTTTCCTGTCTGCTATAGTTCAGTTTCCCTGGATCCTGATTGTCCAAATCTGAACCCCGGATATCCAAATTTAATCTTCAGAACAGTTGTCTTTGGGTCTGCTTCCATCAACTGCGTTTTTCCCGTGTATATCCCCGTTTTGTTTTCCGGATGTATCCCCGTTATGTTTGCTTATATCTCCATGCGGATCTGAATGCTGCAGGTCTGTATGTCTGCCCACATCCCCATTCTGCCTGCCTGCATCACCGTTATACCTGCTCATGGCTTTTTCCACACTGTCCGTGACTATCACGGCAGCCGCCTCGGCCGCCCTCCTGATGCATTCGGCAACTTTTTCCGCCTCATTGCCGCCGAATTCACCCAGGACATAGTCTGCGAGATCCCATCCTTCAGGTGCCCGTCCGATGCCTATCCTGATCCTGGGGAAGCTGTCGGACCGCAGATGGTATATCACTGATTTCATGCCGTTATGGGTGCCCGAACTGCCCTTCGGACGTATCCTGAGCACTCCGGCCTGCAGATCGGCATCATCATATATTACAATCAGGTTCTCCACCGGCACCTTATAGTATTCCACTATTTCCCGCACGCTCTCTCCGCTGAGGTTCATGAATGTCTGCGGCTTCGCCAGGAGGACCCTTTCTCCGTCTATCCTGCCTTCGCCGGTCAACGCCCTGTGCTTAAGCCGGTTTACCTTTATGCCGAATTTCTGCGCGATCAGATCGACAGTCATAAATCCAACGTTATGCCTTGTGCTCTCATATTTCCTGCCCGGGTTTCCAAGGCCAACTATAATGGTCAGCTTTTCCAACTCAGCACCCCCGGCCGGCTTATTCCCTCTGAGTAAAGAGCGTACTGATGGAAATATCCCCATATATCCTCTCTATGGCTTCAGCAAACAATGACGCGATCGACAGGGATGTGATCTTGTCCGTCGGCCTGTTTTCGGGAAGCGGTATGGTGTTGAGCATTACCAGTTCCCTGATCGGTGATTTTTCTATCCTTTCGAATGCCGGACCGGACAGGACTCCATGGGTACAGCAGGCGTATACCTCTTTCGCCCCCATTTCCGTCAGCGCCTCTGATGCGTTTGCAACAGTGCCTGCCGTAT
>JAAZKL010000366.1 GCA_012799845.1 Clostridiaceae bacterium | reverse complement strand
TGCTTTTTTTTTCCGACAAGCCGTAATCACATCCATTCCGCGTTACATTACCGCTGTTTTTGCCGTTCACCGCTTTCCCCTGTATTCGGTCACTTCAATTGCCCCGGATCACTTCCCTCTGCTTCCGATCACGATGTCAGGATCGCTCTCCTTCCATCCGTCGGCCGGCACTATCTTCACGATAACGCCGTTGGGCAGGCATGCGGCGCTCTGCCCCGCCAGATGTATCCTGCCTGTTTTTACACAAATCTTGTCCGGGCAGTCAGACCGGATGAACCGGATGCTCCCGTCCGTGTCAAGCTGCAAAACCACATCCTCATCCTGCGGGACCGTAATAGTCCTTTGTTGTCCTGGCACAAGCTCCACCGTTTCGACCAGGTCGGACCAGTAGTATATCTCTGCCCTGACCGGCCTTCCTGAAACCGCGTTGCTGTAAAACAGCCATATCACCATTGCTGCCGCAATGATCACCGTTATTATCAGGATGTCGGTTTTCTTGAATAGCTTCATTGCTTTACCCTTCCACAGTGCCTGTTAATATATACCCACAGTCTGATTGCATAAACACATGGTCGTTTATTTATTAGCGCCCCGAAATCATACCGGAAACTCCTTACAGCAATTACGAACGGCCTTCCTATGACGATCGCGAAACGGCCTTCCCACGACGATCACGAAGCAATCTTCCCATGACGATCGCAAAACAGCCTTCCCATGACGATCGCAAAACAGCCTTCCCATGACGATCGCACAAGAGACGCTGCCGATCATACCGGTATCATACTGCAACGGTCATACCGGTATCTTCCAACTATGGTCGTTCCAGCTTCTTCCAACTGAGGTCATACCGGTATCTTCTCATAACTGCAGCACAGCGCTGATAAACACCGTGATCGTCAGCGAACCCATAATAATTATATAGTTCTTTATGGAAGTTATAAAGGTAGTGGCTTTTTCCTGCCGTTTCCAGAAAATGTTGATGTTCCGCTGGACAGGAATGATGGTCAGCAACGAAACAAGGCAGAAGGGCGAAAGTATCCTCAGCGCGGTCATCGCCACGATCGAGGCATAGCACGCATAATACAGCAGCGCAAACAGCCAGAGGGCTTTATTGCCCAGATAATACGGCAAAGTATATCTCCTGACGGCCACATCTTTTTCCACGTCACAGGTATTGTTCGCAAGCATTATGTTGGCCGTAGTACATATCGGAGTCACCGCAAGCAGAAGGACCGACACCAGCGGCATGACCATAAGCTCCAGCCTGATGCTCTCCCATCCCAGCCCGAGCGTAAGGTAGGTCCCTTCCGGCATGTTGATGTAAAGCAGCAGGAAAGGTATGAACAGCCCGTAAAACAAGCCTGACATCACTTCGCCCAGGGGCTGCCTCGAAACCGGCACGGGACCGTATGTATAAAACACGCCTGCCAGGAAGCACAGCCCTCCCAGGAGCAGCACGACGATGTCTGTCAGAAACGCCAGGTACAGACCGAGCAAGGTGCTGACAACAAACAGTATGTAAATTATCGCCAGGGCAATGCGCCTCTCGAACCGGAGCACCTGGTCGTTGGTTTTCGTATCGATATAGTTGTTGATAGCCGTAGTGGTGAGATCGAACAGAAACATGGATAAGAAGAACACCAGCGTCCTAAGCCAGTCGATCTTCTGACCTTGATAAAGAATGAATGCAATGGTCAGCAGAAAAGCGAATGTGCTGGTTATTTTCGTCTTGATCTCGACATAACTCAAAAAACGCTTGATCAAATTCGTCCTCACCTCTCAAGGCTCTGCGTATCCTTTTTTCATCCCGATTATATTAGTATGGATCCGCTTCATATTCTCATCTCTATATTTTCATCCACGCTACATTCAGATCCACTCTATATTCAGTTCAATTCTATATTCCATGCTTTGTTGCAATTATCAGTGTTCCTGATTTCAGATCAAACATATTATTTCCCGTTATCAGTCATTATTTCCCGCCGTCAGGCACCATTCTTGCTATATAGCTTCATCCTCTTAGTGTAGTTAATTCCACATGTAGCATAATCTCGCCCGACTAGCCAAATCTCGCGCGGGTTGCATAATCTCGTCCGCTCATCCTAAACTCGCGCAGGTAGGATGCTTAGCCCCATTCCGACTATGCAGCCCCATTCCGCATATGTGAAGACTGGCTTCACCTCATGAGCGCCCTATCAGCAAGCGCAGTGAGCCTTTTCTTTTTATCCCCGGCTGCATCGATCCTGTCCAGCAGTTTTATGTACTTGCTGTAATACCTTTTGGCCACCAGCCTGGTGAAGCTCAGGCCTTCCGTCCTGACAACAGCCCTGTTGATCTCGTCTGCTGTCACTTCGTTCCGTGCCGCTCTCTCCTTCAGGCTGGCATCCTTTCGGAATGCAAGTATCACAGGCAGGGTCACAACTCCCTTCTCAAAATCGGACTGCACCGGTTTTCTCGCCATATCTTCATCAGCTTCGAAATCCATGCAGTCATCCGTCAACTGGAATACCATGCCCAGGCAGCGTCCAAGCTTCTTATATGCATTGTACTCGTGGCTTCCGCATCCTGAAAGGACCGCTCCCGCAAAGAACGAAGCCTCGAACAGCGCGGCGGTTTTCCCGGCGATGATCTTCAGATACTGGTAAAAGGAAAGGTCAAAATTTCCATTATTCACATGCTGGGTCAGTTCGCCAACACAGATCCTCGCCACATAGTCCGGCACATCGATATCGAGATAATCCCTTTTGTTTTCGACAGACGCCGCCATTCGCAGGGCCGTGCTCAAAAGGTAATCACCGCATATCACCGCTGTTTTTTTGCCGAACTTTTTCTGCAGTGTCGGCAGCCCCCGCCTGATATCCGCATCGTCTATCACGTCGTCATGGACGAGTGTGGCAAGGTGCAGCACTTCGACCGCTGCCGCAAGCTTCACGGCATTGTAGTCTATAAGGCCGTCATTGTTCATTGCGCAAGTCAGAAGCGAAGCGGCACGGAAAAACTTCCCCCTTGTCAGGGCCAAATGGCTCGTATATGTCTTCACCACGGCAGGGGAAGAGAAAAGCGCCCTGTCGACCTCTTCCTTTACAAGTGAAAGCGCGTTGTCATAACCGATAAATTCTCTCTCGTTCGGACCGGCGCTGCCTTGCACAAGCCGGTCATTCGTGCTGCGGTATACAGCCTGGTCATCCGCACTATGTGGCACAGCCTGGTCATCAGCATTATACGGCATGGCCTGATTATTCGTACTTTGTGACATAGACTGGTCAGTCGGATATTTTGGTACAAACCGGTCAACAGCACTGCCCGACATAGCCCGTCCAGTCCTGTTGCCTGTTATAAAACCGTCAGTCATGATACAAATACCACTTTCTGATACACTTAACATTCTTCCATTTTTTCTTCAATACGGGCATTACATAATAGTCAAGGCCCAACGTCCTGCCGCCGCCCACCAGGACTGCGATGCCTGCAAAGATCATCCAGAACGTGGAAAGATACAGGCCGGTGGTGGTCACGAACATCGCCTGGAGTATGAGCGACGCCGCCGACGCCGGCGTTGTGAACAGGCCGCCTATCAAAGCCAGGCCGATGAGTATCTCGGCAAGAACTATAACTATCTGCATAAACATCGTAAAAGTCTCGCTTGGTAGGATCAGGTCATTGATCATCCGGTTGATAAGCGGCACATCCAGCTTGAATGCATAATCGCTCAAAGCGGCGTCGACCGGATCCTTTCCGCTCACGAACAGAATC
>JAAZKL010000365.1 GCA_012799845.1 Clostridiaceae bacterium | reverse complement strand
GTCTTCAGGCTGAGGAGCGCGCTTTCATATGCAATACACCGCTTCTTCCAGGAGAGGGGCTTCGTATATGTCCATACGCCCATCATAACATCCAGCGACTGCGAGGGCGCCGGCGAAATGTTCCGGGTCACCACGATGAATCCTGACAATGTACCGAGGGATGAAAACGGCAATGTCGATTACACGCAGGACTTTTTCGGCAAACAGACGAGCCTGACAGTCAGCGGCCAGCTCGCAGGAGAAGCTTATTGCATGGCGTTCGGAAAAATATATACGTTCGGTCCGACATTCAGGGCCGAGAATTCCAATACCACAAGACATGCGGCTGAATTCTGGATGATAGAGCCGGAGATCGCTTTTGCCGACCTCAATGACGACATGCGGCTTGCTGAGGACATGATGAAATATCTGATCAGCTACTGCCTTGAGAATCTGCCGGAGGAGATGGAATTCTTCAGCAAATTCATCGACAACGGCTTGATGGAAAGGCTGAACAACATAGTTGAGTCCGACTTCGGACGCCTGACATATACTGAAGCGGTCAGCATCCTTGAAAAGAACAATTCCTCCTTCCAGTATCCCGTCAAATGGGGCGCTGACCTTCAGACGGAGCATGAGCGGTACCTGACGGAAACCATATTCAAAAAGCCGGTGTTCATCACCGACTATCCGAAGGGAATAAAGGCATTCTACATGAGACAGAATGACGACGGTAAGACCGTAGCCGCAATGGATCTGCTCGTTCCCGGCGTAGGGGAGATCATAGGCGGCAGCCAGAGGGAAGAAAGATACGACATGCTGGTAAAGAGGATAGAAGAACTTGGCATGGATCCGGAAGATTACAAATGGTATATGGATCTGCGGAAATACGGCGGGACGAAGCATGCCGGATTTGGCCTGGGCTTCGAGAGGGCCGTGATGTACCTTACGGGCATGTCGAATATCAGGGATGTAATACCTTTCCCGAGAACGGCAGGGTCGGCGGAATTTTAGCCGAAGCCGGATTAAGTGAAACAATCAATGAATAAAGTGATATAAAGGAGGCGGGTATAATGAGTGAACAGGTAAGGGAACAGCCGAAAAGGGAAGACAAGATAAGGATCTCCGAGGAAGTTATCGCCACGATCGCAGGCATTGCTGCAGCCGGCAATGAAAATGTGGCATCGATGGGAGGAACCTTCGTCGACGGTCTCGCCGGCATGCTCGGCAGAAAAGCTCCAAGCAAAGGTATAAAGGTAGAACTGAAGGACAACCTGGTAAACATCGATATGTCTGTAATAATGCAGTACGGATGCAAGATCCATGAGGCAGCCCGTGACATGCAAAAAAGAGTAAGGGATGCAGTGGAGGACATGACGGGCCTCGAAGTGCTGAACGTAAATGTCAGCGTCCTTGGCATCAACATCAGCAAGGATGGAGACAAGGTCGAGCTGCTGGATGAAATACCGCCCAAATAATCCAACATATCGGTCTGATATTCATTTACAGCGCATATAAGCGGCAGCGGGCCCATGAAGGCATTTCCGGCAATAGGGGATCACATGTGGCAGCCATGCCGCTTCAATGTTTTTAACGGAGTTTTCACTGCGGCAACCGGTCCCGGAGTTATGTCACGTGTCCGGAAGTTTATGCGTGCCGGTTTCGTATCCCGGAGCCATGCGCATAATCGCTGCGTGTGCCGGGGCAACAGGCGTACCCGGGTACTTTACACTATGAAAACAGGATGGACGGCGCATGAAATATAGAATGATTTCCTGCGAGGTTTTTGCGCGGCCTGCGTACCGCGCTGCCGCAAAATCCCCGCATATAGTGGATATCGTATTTACCCCGCTGAGATCGCATGTGGATCCGCATCAGCTCAGGCGGGAGATCCAGGCGGCAATCGACAATACCACTGAGGGCTATGACGCAGTACTGCTGGGATACGGCCTGTGCGGCAACAGCACGGCAGGACTGAAGGCCCGCGGCATACCGCTGGTGATACCGAGAGCCCACGACTGCTGTACTATCTTTCTTGGAAGCCGCGAGGCCTTTCTGGAGTATTTTGGGCAGACTCCCAGTGCCCAGTGGTCGTCGGTCTGTTATTATGAGCGCCTGGGAGGATGGTACACCGACTGCGCCGCCGGAGTGACAACATCTGATCAGGCCGGATACATGGAGGAACTGATCCGGCAATACGGAGAAGAAAACGCCCGGTACATCATGGAAATGATGACACCGAAAAAAGACGTCGGTTTTCTCACATTTATCGAGATCGAGGGTTTTGAGGACCCCGGGATCAGGGATTCCTTCATAAAGCATGCAAAAGATGCGGGAAAGGACACGCGGTTCATCACCGGAAGCACAAGACTGATCGACGCTCTCGTCAGCGGGGACTGGAACGATGATGAGTTCCTTGTCGTTCCGCCAGGCGCGGAGATCAAACCCGTCTACGATCACAGGTCTGTTATCAGTTGCTGAGCGATCAGGAGGGAACGTTCAGAAAAGGAATTTCAGGAAACGAAGGTGTGTCGGGACATATGCCGGCGAACCATGTATGCGTGTGATCTGACCGCAAATATTCGGATACCGCATAGATGAGAAACTTCAATAAAAAATCTGCGGGTCATTAGACATTATGGCCGGTTCTTCGTATTATCTAGTGAATACACTATGAGATACATTTGGAAAAGGAGAATGGATATGCAAAGACTGCATCGCTCAAAAAGGAATAAGGTGTTGTTGGGAGTGTGCGGAGGCCTGGCCGAATACCTGCAGATAGATGTCGTTATCATAAGGATAGTAGCCGTACTGTCACTATTCATGGGCTGGGGTCTGCTCATCTACATCATAGCCGCCATAATAATGCCCGAGGACAAAGGATACGCTGACGACGCAGGCCAATGGGGCAATAACCGCGGCACGGCGGGATACGGCAATGCGTATTCGGATCCGGGAACGGGGACGAATACGAACACGAACACAGACTACGATTATACCAACGATTTTTACACTGACACTGACAATTGGGATCGTCCCGCCAGGTATGAGTCCGAAAAAACCAAGTACATCATCGGGGCTATACTGATAGGCGTGGGAATAATGATCCTTGGCGGGAAGTTCCTGCCGGGACTGTTCCGCGCCGATTACATGCTGCCGCTGCTCCTGATAGTTATCGGAGGGATAATACTGTACAGAGGCAAGAAATAACGCAGGCATAAATCATCAAAGCAAAATTATCGACGGGGATCTGATGGATATAAAAATTAAGACAAAAGCTCCGGCCATCGAAAGACTGAAGAGAACCTGTCTCAGTATGTGGGACAGCACGCCGGACAGTTTTCCTGTACTGCACAGGAGTTATACGGACAGTGACCGTGCTGCCAACTATGCACGGATGAAAAGATACATCGATGATATCATAAGGCTCATAAAAGGATTTGACGGCAGGATCGGCGAGGATCCGGTCAGGTGGGGTTCCTGCTTCAAAAAACTTCTTTACGAATGCGGCGTCAGCCTTGAAGTTTTCGATGACCATGACATGAAGCTGCTGCTGAACGGCGGTTTTTGCGAGGTCACGTCTGATTTTATCGAGCAGGCCCGCACGTTCGACCTGTCTTTCAAACTCGACGACATGTTCCAGTCTTTGAGGAATGTGTGGATAATGAACTGTATCCAGGTACTCATGGGCATGAGCATCAGGATCACGCCGTCGATTT
>JAAZKL010000364.1 GCA_012799845.1 Clostridiaceae bacterium | reverse complement strand
TCCGGAGACAAAAAGCCTGATATTCCTGGACAAGATTTTTTCGTCTATTTGCAGTTCAGGGAGAAAGAAATCAAGGATGACTTTTCCGTTCGGGATAGTAATATCATCACTGAATTTTGTGAGAATGGCTTCCTCTTCCTCCGGGAAATCGAGAAAGTCTTTTGCTTCACGTTCAAAGCGCTTTCTTTGCGCCAGAACGGATTTCATCTTTTTCTTAAGAAGCCTTGCGCCGCCAGGGTCCTGACGGGTTATTACCCGTTGTTCATGATCAACGCGGTTGTATATTTCCTGCCATCTTTCCATTTGCTTTTCATAATCATCACGTTGTTTTTTAGCCAATTGAGCCTGTTTGCTAAAGGCTTGTTTCCGCAGTGACAGATACTCCCTATAGCTTGCGTGTGTCACAGTGATACGGGGTTTGCTTTTGCGATGCAGCTGTTCTAAATGAATAATGACGTTAGCAGTGTTTTCAATCAGGGTTTCATCGTGTGATACAAACAAAACCGGCAGTTTAGTATTGCAAATAAAGCGTTCGAGCCATTCGAGCGTCTCAATGTCCAGGTCGTTTGTGGGCTCGTCAAGCAGCAGAATGTCAGGATCCTCCATCAATATTTTCGCAAGCTGGATTTTCACCTTTTCCCCGCCAGACAATGTTCTGATTTTTCGTTCAGATTCAATAAGCTCAAAAGGCAAATCCAAATTTGAAATAATGTTGATATGGGCCAAGGTATCTTCCTTTGAAAAATATTCATGAAGAGATACATCCAAATAACGCTCATCTATCTCCTGCGGCAGATAAGCGAGCCTGCCTTTCCTTATTACCGTACCGCTATATTCACAATAGCTGTCAATTAGTTTCTCATTATAAACAAATTTTAATAATGTAGATTTTCCGTTTCCTTCTTCACCGATAATTACGGCTTTTTCGCCCCGGTTTAGTGTAAAGCTGAAGTCTTCAATAATCTGCCTGCCGTTTTGAGACAAGTTTATATGAATGTTCTTCAGTTCAATCATAGAATCCCTCCTGGATAAAACGAAAACACCATTCTCGATAACGAACTGATTCGTGTCGAAAATGGTGTCACAAACTGCGTTGAAATAGGAAGGCATTAAACGCCCAGGGTATAAATATAACGCAAACAATGACATACCGTCCTAAGACGGAGTCGTTATACGACTAAATAATCCAAATTCCGACAACTAACCAAGCCCGGCATACCGAACTGATGATTCATTATCTGCTAAATTTGAATTATTTTATGATCATTGCTGCACCTCATTTCATATTATCAGGCATATTGTAGCATACTATATAAAAAGAAGCAAGCTTGGATTATTCCATACATTTCCGTATGCTCCGAAGCATGCCCGTTTCCCTACACCCTGAAATACGCCTGCTTGATATAATCCGAGGGAGAATAGCCCGTGACCTTCTTGAACACCCTGCTGAAGTAGAGCGGGTCCTCGAATCCCAGCCTGCTGCTGACTTCCGAAACATTCATGTTCGAGTTCCTGAGCAGCCTGGCGGCTTCGTTGATCCTGATCTTTTCGTGGTACTCCATGATGCTCATGCCGGTCTTCTCTTTGAAAACGCCGCTGATATAATTGTAATTCATGCAGATGTGATCGCTTATCTCACCGGAGCTCAACCTCCTTGATACGTTGCTCTCAAGGAACATTATGATCCTGCGCGTGATCACATCGCCCCTGTCAAGCTCTGACCGGCTCCTTTCCTGGTTGAACAGGTCGAAAAACAGTTCCATTGTCCCATAGCTGAGGTATGCCAGTTTAAGGTCATTCGACGATTTGCACAGTTGCGTGAGCGCCTCCAGCTTTCTTTCAACCAGCTTCGGATTCTCCACCTTCAGAAGCTTCGGAAGCCTGATATACTGGTCATATTCCTCTTCAGTAAACTCCCATGAAGCTGAAACGGGCCTGTATCCGCTCAACATACGGACGTTTTCGTCATCGGCGCCGCCGTGGAAATGGATATAATACCACGTCGTCCCTGCGGGGATCTCATGCCTTCCGTAGTGATGCAGCCCTTTCTTAAGGAAAAAAGCATCTTTTTCGCCAATAACATATTCAGTGCCGCATTCCCATATCCTCATCCCGCCTGCGACAATATAAATGAAAACATTGAAATCGAGGATCCTGTCCGCATGGACAAAAGGCCTGTCCGCCCTTAAGAAATCCACGATCCTTACCTTAACTATTTCATTGAGGCCCAGCAGTATCTCAGATCCCATAACTCACCACAAACTATTTTATGCTATTAATATACAACATGCATGCAGATTCGTCGAGCAGATGGCAGGTGTTCAGCTTAACTTGCAAGAGAATATGAATGATATCCAATAGGAGAATATGAATGATAACAAGCAAGATAGTATGAATGATCAGGATGAAAATAGTGAATGTTTTCTGCAGATTCCTTCATTCACAAAAACATCCAGGAAAATTATCATTAAATTATACAGGGTCATAGCTAACTATGCAGAGTTATTACAAGCCTTACAGGGCTGTTTCGCAGGTAAGGCTCTGCATGGCTGTTTTGCAGGTAAAACTCTGCATGGCAATTGCACGGATGTGCGATGCGAAAACACATACACCTGTACGGTTGCATTAAGAATATCTCATTTCAGGGAGGTAAAGAAAATGCCTGGTGCTAAACAAACGCCTGAGGCCATTAAGGTGCAGGATGCAAGAATGAAAAGTTTCCCATACGGCGATGTGGAACTGCTGGCAGGACAACTCAGCAAGAAAACCGAATCGAACCGCAGTTACCTGCTGAGTCTCGGTACTGAAAACCTGCTGAGGAACCACTATATCGAGGCGGGTATTTGGCAATCCAACCAACTGCCGGAAAACATCCACGGCGGCTGGGAATCGCCGACATGCCAACTGAGGGGCCATTTCCTGGGACATTGGCTTTCAGCGGCGGCAAAAGTATACGCTGCGACCGGTGACGCGGAAGTAAAGGGGAAAGCCGACAGGATCGTATCCGAACTGGCAAGGTGCCAGAAAGAAAACGGGGGAGAATGGGTCGGCCCGATCCCGGAAAAATACCTGGAGTGGATCTCCAGGGGCAAATCGGTCTGGGCGCCCCAGTACACGCTCCACAAAACCTTCATGGGTCTGCTTGATATGTACAAGCTGGCCGGCAACCAGCAGGCGCTTGAGATAGCCGATGCATGGTCCAACTGGTTTTACCGCTGGTCAGGCGGATTCACCCGTGAACAGTTCGACGACATACTGGATTGTGAAACAGGCGGAATGCTTGAAATATGGGCCGACCTGTATGGAATAACAGGGCGGAAGGAACATTACGAACTGATGCAGAGATATTACCGCCGCCGTCTGTTCGATCCCCTGCTCGCAGGCGAGGATGTGCTGACCAATATGCACGCCAACACTACGGTCCCCGAAGTGCTGGGCGCTGCCCGGGCATGGGAGGTCACGGGCGAACAGCGCTGGAGAGATATCGTTGAAGCATACTGGCAGCTCGCCGTGGACAAGCGCGGGTATTACTGCACAGGCGGCCAGACATGCGGCGAGATCTGGACTCCTCCGCATGAAATGTCTGCAAGGCTAGGCGACATGAACCAGGAGCACTGCACCGTGTACAACATGATGCGCCTGGCAGCATTCCTCCTAAAATGGACCGGAGACGCCGCTTACGCCGATTACTGGGAAAGGAACCTCTACAACGGCATAATGGCCCAGGGGCATTGGGAAGGCTTTTACCCGAGCGGCGTCAAACCGCAGTATCCGCTGACCGGACTGATAGCCTATTTTCTGCCGCTGAGCCCATGTTCCGAAAAACACTGGGGATCGCATACAAATGATTTCTGGTGCTGCCACGGAACTCTCGTGCAGGCCAACGCTACACACACCGATGCCATTTACTTTGAAGAACCCGACGGTGTTGCGATATGCCAGTATAT
>JAAZKL010000363.1 GCA_012799845.1 Clostridiaceae bacterium | reverse complement strand
TCGTTTCATATAAGATCGAGGAACATGGGATCAGTTTCCGGCTGACAAAGGATCCGCTTCTGCCCAACTGGTTTTTCGGCGATCCCAGGCGGATCGAGCAGATCCTGCTCAATGTCCTGAACAATGCCGTCAAATTCACCAGCGAAGGCGAAGTGTCGCTTGACGTGCACCTGGTTGCAAAGGAAAGTGACAAGCATCATATCCTGTTCACCATCAGGGATACCGGGATAGGCATGTCGGAAGATCAGGTGAACAAGCTGTTCAAGCCCTTTGAACAGGGAGACGTCAGTATCAACCGCCGCTTCGGGGGTTCAGGCCTGGGGTTGTCGATCGTCAAAAACCTGCTGGACCTGATGGGCGGAGAAGTGAAGGTTTACAGTACGCCCGGTGAGGGTTCGTCCTTCGTCATCCGACTGACGCTGGATGTTGACAAAGAGAAGGATGCCGAGCACAAAAAAGCTCTATCGGCCAAACACTTCAGGGATATGAGGACCCTGGTTCTGGATAAGTCAGGTGCGGATATCAACCTGATCGAAAGCTATCTGAGCAGCATTGGAATGCAATGCGAGCTTACCAGTTCGGAGGCCAGCGCCTTCAGCATGCTCGAAGCGGCAAATGGGAAGTTCGCCAGGCCGTTCGACCTGCTGATCGTCGATCATGATACTCCCGCGAATGACGGTTTCAGCTTTGTTGAAGCAATACGCGGCAACAAAAGGATCATAAGGTTCCCGAAGATAATCATGCTTCTGCCTATGATGCGGGAGGATCTGTTCGACAAGCTCAGCAAATACGGGATCGACCTGGGGATAGGAAAGCCGATCACGCCTTCGGTACTGCTCGACGGTATCATGGATATTTTCGAAATCAAAGCGGTTTCGGGTTTCCGGCCTTCAACGAGCGGAGAACACGGCACGGAAAAGCTGGGAAAGCCATGTAAGGTGCTGTTGGCTGAAGACAATAAGACTAACCAGATGATCGTCAAATCGCTCCTGGAGCAAATCGGGGCGGAAGCCATCATCGCCGGCGACGGAATGGAAGCCGTGGAGCTATACCGGGAGCATGGGGACAGCATCGGCCTGGTGCTGATGGATCTGCACATGCCTGTCATGAACGGCTATGAAGCTGCAGAAAAGATAAGGGAGATGTCTGACAGTGTCCCGATCGTGGCGATGACAGCGGACGTTATCCTGGAAGTCCGCGAAAAATGCGGGAGGAGCGGGATCCACCATTACATCAGCAAGCCGTTCGACCCTGACCGATTCATCAAAATCGTCAGGGATATCCTCTGTGAAAGCGGACCAGGCAATGATACGGAAACGGGCGCGGACAAAGAAGCAGATCCAGGCACGAATGCAGATCCAGGCACGAATGCAGATCCAGATACAGATCCAGATACAGATACAGATACAGGCATGGATGCCGATACAGCGCCGGATGCCGATGCCTATAAAAGTACTGATACCGATAATAATGCCGATATCGATGACAGTGTCCTTGACACCCAATCAGGTCTGAGAAATATCGGCGGCAGCGAAGAACTGTATCACCAGGTATTGGACGAATACCGCAAAGAGAACCGGGATACTTTGAAAAGACTTGAGGCGGCGGTCCGTGAAAAAAGATACGATGATGCCGTGCAAATTGTACATAAGGTGAAGAGCAGTTCCGGAAGCATCGGCGCCAAACCGTTGTACGATACTGCAGTATCATTGCAAAAGGCGCTCAGCCAGGGTAATGAAGACGAAATAGTCCAATTGCAGGACAGGTTTTCAAAACAACTTGGGAAACTTCTTGCGGAAATAGAGCAGTTATTGGGAATAAAGCATTAGTACGGCCATGGAGGTGGGATCCGTAATGCAGATCAAGATTCTGGTGGTTGATGACTCAGCGTCGGACAGACTGATAATAAGGAACATGTTGAGCGATTACTGCGTGCTGACTGCATGCGACGGCGTGGAAGCTATGCGTATGCTTGAGGAACATGATGGGATCAACCTTATCGTGCTTGACCTGAAAATGCCCAATATGGACGGGTTCCAGGTGCTTGAGGCCCTGGATGGGGACAAGCGGTTCAGCAAAGTGCGCACAATAATCCTGACCAATTACGATGAACCGGAAAATGAAATCAGGGGCTTGAAATCGGGCGCCGTAGACTTTGTACGCAAACCGATCCAGATGCATACACTCAGGGTAAGGATCGATGTCCACGCCGCTTTGCTGCGTGCCCAGCAGGCGCTGGAACAGCAACTGGCCCAACAGACGCTTTCCTTTGACATGATATTCGACCAGGCTCCAATCGGCATAGCAATTTCACATTGCTGCGGCCCGGACAACTCCGAAGATATCATCGTGAGAGTTAACCATGCATATGAGCAGATCATCGGCAGAACGAAGGAAGAAATCGTTGATTTGGGGTGGATGAGGATCACTCATCCGGATGATGTGGAAGAGGACATGGAAAACCTGAGAAGACTCCGATCAGGTGAAGTCAAGGTCTATTCCATGGACAAGCGGTACATCAGGCCGGACGGTTCGGTCGTCTGGGTGCATACGGTCGTTGCCCCGCTTGTTTCACCGGATAATCAGCAATACGGGCATATCTGCCTGGTCCAGGATATCACCGGACGCAAATCGATGGAGGAAGCCCTGAACGAGAGTGAACGCAGCAAATTCGTCCTTCTATCCAACCTGCCGGGACTTGCGTACAGGTGCAACTATGACCGTGACTGGACGATGCAGTATGTTTCCCAGGGCTGCCTCGATTTAACGGGCTATCCCCCGGAGAGCCTGCTGAACAACAGGGACATATCTTTTAATGAAGTAATCTCGCCCGAGTACCGCGAAACTTTATGGGATGAGTGGAATCGGATCCTTACGAAAAAACAGCCGTTCAAATTCGAATACGAGATCATTACTGCCGCCGGTGAGAAGAAATGGGTCCTTGAGATGGGGCAGGGCATATATAACGA
>JAAZKL010000040.1 GCA_012799845.1 Clostridiaceae bacterium | reverse complement strand
TGACATCGACATATTCCGGTGGCTTTATCTGGTTGAAATGGATGTTGAACCCGTGGGCGAACGCAAGTATGTCGCCGTCCTTCAGGTTGGGCTCGATATCCCTGTGATATATGTCCGCCTGTGTCTGGTCGGGAGTGAGGATCATTATGAGGTCTCCGGCCTTTGCCGCTTCGGCGGTATCCATTACAGTCAGGCCGTCCCCTTCCGCCTGCTTCCTCCTGGCAGAGCCCGGAGCGAGCCCTACGACAACATTGATGCCGCTGTCTTTCAGGTTCTGGGCATGCGCATGCCCCTGACTTCCATATCCGATAACTGCTACGGTCTTCCCTTTCAGAAGGCCGAGACTGCAGTCGCTGTCATAATACATTTTAGCCATTCGTATCACTCTCCTCGTTATTTGTGACCTTCATTATCCGATTGCCTCTTTCGATGGCAATTATGCCTGTTCTGACTATCTCCCTGATGCCGAACGGCCTCAGCAGATCCTCCAGCGCCGCTACCTTGTCTTCGCTTCCGGACGCCTCGATGGTGAGCGTGGTCTTTGACACGTCAACTATCTTGGCCCTGAATATTTCCACCAGCTGGACTATTTCGCTCCTTGTCGCCGCATTGGATGAAACTTTTATCAAAGCCAGTTCACGGGAAATGGATTCGTGTTTGTCCAGCCTTTTTATCTTGATAACGTCTATCAGCTTGTTAAGCTGCTTGCTTACCTGCTCTACCGTATATTCGTCCCCGTCTACCACTATGGTCATCCTGGAGATATCGTGATTCTCAGTCACACCGACCGCAAGGCTGTCGATGTTGAAGCCCCTCCTGCTGAACAGCCCGGCTACCCTCGACAGTACGCCGGCATGGTTTTCCACCAGTACTGACAATATGTGTTTGGCCATGATACCCTACCCCTTTCATGTTTATATCTGACACCCGATGCTGGCTCTGACCCTGATGTTTGAAATCTGTTTGATGCTTAATATTTATTGGTAATTGGCATCTGTTGGTCATGAATATTTATTATTTCCGATCCAGGCAGTATCGCCGCCTGTCTTTCAGCCGTCGTCACAGGGTCGGCTCCATCGGATCCACCAGGCATTCCAGAACGTACGGTCCGGAGCTCGCAGTCATCCTTTCAAGCGCCTCTCTGACACGGGCGTTCGATGTTATCCTTTCGCTCCTGAAGCCGTATGCTGCCGCCAGAGCCACAAAATCGGGATTGCTGTCAAGGAACACCTGCGAATACCGCCCGCCGTGCCTTGTTAGCTGAAGTTCCCTCACCATGCCCAGCCGGTGATTGTTGAACAGCACTATTTTCACGTCGATGCCATACTGTTTCATCGTGCCGAGTTCCTGCATGGACATCTGGAAGCTGCCGTCCCCGCTGATCACAACAACCGTGGAATCAGGCCTGCCGACCTTCGCCCCTGTTGCTGAAGGAAGACCGTACCCCATCGTTCCCAGCCCGCCGGAAGTAATGAATGTCCTGGGCTTTCTCACCTTGAAGTGGTTGGCCGCCCATATCTGGTTCTGGCCGACCTCGGTCGTTATTATGGCATCCTCCGGCAGATAATCCGAAAGTATCGACAGCAGGTATTTCGGGTTTACATATTCTGTTTCCGGTATATCTGCCACATCCGATGCATCCGATACATCTGATGTATCTGATACATCCGATACATCAGATTTGTCTCTTATATATGATTTTTGTGATCCATTCCCGGCATACTGGCCGTTTGCTTCCCATGATGCAGGTTTGCTGTTTTTCCGTTTCCAGTCCGCGATCCCGCCAAGCCATTCGGTATTCCGGCCAGCTTCCACGAGCTCTAGCATAGCGCCGAGGATGTGCTTCAGATCACCTACCAGCGGCACCGTGACATATATGTTCTTGCCTATCTCGGCTGGGTCTATGTCTATATGGATGATCTTTGCCTTTTTCGCCAGCGCACCGGCCGCACCCATCGCCCTGTCGCCGACCCTTGCCCCGAGTATTATCACAAGGTCCGCGTGGTGCAGTACATAATTGGCTGTCGGGCTCCCGTGCGTGCCTACCATGCCGAAATGGAGAGGATGATCCGATGGTATCGATCCTATCCCCATCAATGTTGTAACTACAGGTATGTTCCGCTTCTCTGCCAGTTCGAGCATCACGCCCGAGGCATCGGCGGTGATCAGTCCTCCGCCGGCGCATATGACAGGCTTTTTTGCTGCCTGAAGCGCCGCTGCCGCCTTCCTGACCTGCCCCGGATGGCCCTTTATGGTCGGTTTGTACCCCTTGATGTCTATGTGCTCCGGGTAGTGGAAATCTATAACAGTGTTCTGTACATCGACCGGTATATCTATGACAACAGGTCCCGGCCTTCCCGTTGACGCTATATGGAAAGCTTCCTTTATGATCCTGGGCAGATCCCCGGCCCTTTTTACAAGGTAGTTATGCTTGCTGAAAGGAGCTGTCGCCCCGGTTATGTCCGCCTCCTGGAACGCATCGGTTCCGATCATGTCGCTTCTTACCTGGCCTGTGATGGCAACCATGGGAACGCTGTCCATGTATGAGTTGGCGATGCCGGTGATGAGGTTTGTTGCACCGGGCCCGGAAGTCGCCACGCAAACGCCGGTCCTGCCTGTCACCCTGGCATAACCGTTGGCTGCGTGAGCCGCTCCCTGTTCGGTGCGCGTCAATATGTGCTTTATGCTGCTGTCCAGCAATGCGTCATAAAACGGTGAGATGGCAGCACCGGGATACCCGAAAATGGTATCGACATTTTCTGCTTCCAATACTCTTATGATGGCTTCGGCGCCTGTCATTTTCATCGATATCCCTCCGTTCCTCTTCCGCAATACTCCATACACACCTGACATTGTGCCGGGATCTCCCGGCTATCCGTCCTTTGACGCCCTTTTACTAAAAAACCCCTCGCCGCTGCATCGCTGCAGGGACGAAGGGAATATCCAACGTGGTACCACCCTGATTCGATAAGCAAGTGCTTATCCTCAGTAGTACTAAATGTACCTGACTGTAACGTGGTCAACGTCGTTCGCCTGGACCAGGGAGGTTTCAGCGAAGAAACTCCGGAATGAGCTATGCGCAGAATCCTATGCGCCGGTTCGCACCACCCACCGGCTCTCTTGTGCAGTCAGACCTGCCTTGTTTCCTTCATTGCCATTACCTGTTCTTGAAGATGATTGTATTATATTGTATCAGCACAAATACTGGAGTGTCAATACATTTTTTTAACCTTTATTGTCCTCTTTGCCTGTCTTTTTTATGCTTTCTTGCGGTAAATTTCTATAGGAATACTCTTTCATTCGTGTTCCCCTCGAATTTGCCTATGCCGTAACCGTAACAGAATGACTGGCGCATGCTGCTTATGATCAGCGACTTCAGGAATTCCCTCTCTTCCTTGCTGAGGCCCCTGTCCGTTATTTCGATAAAACTCCTGATTTTATCTGTGGCAATCAGCTTTATGGCCTCCCTGGTGCCGGCCAGATCGCTGTTTAGCTTGTCTCTCGCCTGCTTCAGGTACAGCCTGAGCGTTTTTTCAAAATCCGAATGATATTTGGCTTTGTCTGCCATGGCAACCACCTCCTGTTATACAAGTAAGTGTTGCCAATTCGCATATGGGGCTATACGTCAATCGATTGTCACCTTGTGATCAGCCCGTCGCGCTCCTTATGTGCGAGCACAAGCCTGGTGGTGATCCATTCGCCGATGCCGCGCTTTTTATGGTAAATACGGACAGTATCGCCCGGCTGTTTGGTATAGATATAGGTCCTCAACTGCATCATCGTGTTTATTTCATTGTCGTCCACCCGCGCTATGATGCAGCCTTCGCGTATCCCTGCCCTGTAAGCCGGTCCGTTGCTGTCCACGTGGGCGACATAGATGCCGTTTTGCATCCTGGACTGGCCGTCGATATACGGTATCGTCTGTCCATCGTACGCAAATATCCCCATGTATGGCTCTTCGAATTTGCCTGACTCCACAAGCCTTGCAACGACAGGCTTCATTATGTTGATCGGTATTGCGAAGCCCATCCCCTCGGCGCTTGTCACCTTTACTGTATTGATGCCGACCACCTCTCCCTTTGCATTGAGCAGGGGCCCACCGCTGTTGCCGGGATTTATGCTGGCATCCGTCTGTATCAGGTCTTCCATATAGTTGACGCCCTCTTCCGTCTCGATCCGGATGGTCCTGTTGAGAGCACTGATGATGCCTGATGTGACTGATCTCTGGAAATCCAGTCCCAAAGGATTGCCGATGGCTATGGCGTGTTCTCCCACCTGGAGCTTTGTGGCGTCACCCAGCGCCAACGGCATGAGGCCTGTAAGATTTATCTTCACAGCAGCCAGATCCAGTACGGGATCCGACCACACAACTTCTCCCTCGACATTCCTGCCGTCCGCCAATGATACAATGATCCTGTTGCTCCTTCCGCCAGCCACATGGTTGTTGGTCAGGATATAACCGTCCGAACTGACGATGACCCCTGAACCAAACCCGACTTCCGTCTCCCTGTTCCTGCTGAAAAGGTTCTCCTTAACAGCCCGTTCCACTGTTATGCCGACTACTCCGGCAGTGGCCATTTTGGCTACTTTCTGTGTCACAGGAACACTGGCTGTATCGATCGTCGCATTTTCGGCCACATAACCATTTTCAGGCGTATTTTCGTCCCGTTCGCCCTGATAGTATCCGTCTGCACCCTGTTGCCCGGGGATTCCGTTGAGATCCCCCGTTCCGGTCCCGGGATCCCCTGTTCCGCCCCCGGGAAGCTGCAGACGTGTCCCAGGGTTGTTGCCGTTTCCTGCGCTGCCGCCGCCAGCGCCGAAATGCCTGGAAGCGGCGAAGAGCACCAGCAGACTGACAGCCATTGAAGTCAGGAAAGATAAGAACAGCGTAACTGCAATACCATTCCGTGATTTACCGGACATATCATCATCCCCGTTTTTCGCTTTATGACAGTAAGCTTATTATTTTCCCCAGCGCCATAAAGAATACGAAAAACGGATGGAAGGTCTGGTTGTCCGCTCCTGTTATTTTTTGTCGTCCGCTATATCTGCTGATGAAAAAGAACTGATGATTTTTTTGACGCTTTTCTCGAACTTAGGTCTGGGCATCATGACCTGATGGCCGCATCCAAGGCATTTCACCCTGAAGTCCGCGCCTGTTCTCATGACTTCCCACTGTTTGCTCCCGCATGGATGCTGTTTGCGGAATTCAACGATATCTCCGAGACGGTACCTGTCCGCCATTTACATACACCACCATTCCATATGCTCCTGCAGCCTTTGCCCGTTGCGGCTGCCTAAGCGCTGCTCGACTGCAGGGGTCTGAAGCAATTTGTCGACTACCTGGGTCTGAAGCAGTTTGATAAATGTCTGGGTTTGATGCAGTTCATCAAATGCCTGGTCTGAAGCTGCCTGTCAGCCTTCTGATCTTTATGCAGCCTGTCAGTAGTTCTTGAGATAAGCATCTATCTCCCATTTGCTTATCTGAGTTTTGTAGCCATCACATTCCTTTTTCTTTGCTTCGACATATTTGCTGAATATATGGTCTCCCAGCAGATCCCTGGCGAATTCGCTCCGGCTCATCTCGCAGATGGCCTCCTCAAGGCTTGCCGGTAACATTTCGATATGCCCGGCGCATCTGTCCTCATGGCTCATATCGAACAGGTTCCTGTTTACCGGTTCGGGCGGCTGGATCCTGTTTTCGATGCCGTCAAGGCCCGCGGTCAGTATGGCAGCCAGCGCCAGGTATGGGTTACAGCTTGGGTCGGGACATCTGAGTTCGAGCCTCGTCGCAGTCCCGCGGGCTGAGGGAACCCTGATCAGCGGGCTCCTGTTCCTGGCTGACCACGCTATATAGACTGGCGCCTCATATCCCGGTATCAACCGCTTGTACGAGTTGATCAGCGGATTGGTCAGCGCTGTTATCGAACGCATATTTTTCATCAGGCCGCCCATGAACCAGTAGGCCTCCTGGCTGAGCTGCAACGGGCCGCTTTCATCGTGGAAGACGTTCCTGCCCTGCCTGAACAGGGATGTGTTCACGTGCATCCCTGAACCTGCTATGCCGTAAACAGGCTTCGGCATGAACGTGGCATGCAGGCCGTGTTTCTGCGCTATCGTCTTGACCACCAGCTTGAATGTCTGGATCGCGTCAGCGGCATTCAGGGCATCGGTGTACTTGAAATCGATCTCATGCTGGCCGGGCGCTTCTTCATGATGTGACTGCTCGACCTCGAACCCCATTTCCTCCAGGGTAAGGCACATGTCCCTCCTGGCCTTCTCGCCCAGGTCAACGGGACCAAGGTCGAAATACCCTGCCTTGTCATGGGTGATCGTGGTGGGATTTCCCTCGCCATCGACGAGGAACAGGAAAAATTCGCATTCAGGGCCGACATTGAACGTGTCGTATCCCATCCGGGCGGCTTTTTCCAAGGCTCTTTTCAGCACATACCTGGGATCCCCCTCAAAAGGCTTGCCGTCTGCGGTGTAAACATCACAGATGAGCCTGGCGGTCTTCCCGATCTCGGAATTCCACGGCAGTATCACGAATGAATCGGTATCCGGCCACAGGTACATGTCAGACTCTTCTATCCTCACAAATCCCTCTATGGAGGAGCCGTCGAACATGCACCGGTTGTCCAGAGCCTTCTCCAGTTGACCGGCCGTGATCGCCACATTCTTCAGCATGCCGAAAATATCGGTGAACTGGAGCCGTATGAATTCCACTTTCTCGTCCCTGACCATCTTTATTATATCTTCTTTCGTGTATCTGGACATGGGGTACACCTCCGCTAAAATAAAAAAACGTGCTCAAACAGACATGACTATCGTTTAAGAACGCTGTTGTCAAAACCAGACCGGGTATTTCGTCTGCTGCATCTGCGCCGGATAGGGCAACGCCGATATCCGGCAGAAATCTACCTATATTTTACCATGAATACCGGATAGGGCAATACTTATTTCATTTTTCATTAAGACATCTTTCGTTAAGTCATCACGTTGTTAATTTTTTCAACTATTGGGGTAAACAGCGGTGCTCTCTTTAGTTTCTGTGCAACTGACTGTGAAGTTTTGCAACTTTTGGACAGCCTGTTGTTAGTTTTTTCAATTTTTGGCTGCATAATTATAATGAGCTAAAGATTATGTAAACCGTTTCTGGAGTATGTCGGTGTTCCGCCTCGCTTTCTATGCCAAAAGTTGAAAAACTTATCATGAACAGCTTTTTTAGTTGTCCGCCCAATGTTCGTTCAAACAGCACAAGTTCAAATGGTATAATATAATTGCAGGAAAAGTTTGTGCCGGCTGTCTTATTTTCCTGCTTGATTTTTCTGTTCAGGGGGCTAAAGATGCGAAGGGCGAGATATCTGGCGATTCTGTTGTGCGCGGCAGCAGCAGTGTTTAACGCAGTACCTTTCAGTCACGCAGGAGCAACGGCAACTGACGGCATGCTCCGTACAAAAGGCAATAAAATTGTGGACTCCGACGGGCAGGAGGTCCGCCTTTTCGGATTGAACTGTCCCAGCCTGGAATGGACGCCGGCCGGCGACAATATGCCGGATGCCGTCATCACGGCCTTTGACCAATGGGATTCCAACCTGGTGAGACTGCCGATGAACCAGGATTTCTGGTTCGGACATCATTCGTCTCAGACCGACGGCGGTGCGGCATACCGCAAACTCATATCGGATATCGTAAAAATAGCCGAGGAGCGTAAAAAATACATCTGGCTGGACCTGCACTGGTCCAATGCCGGCACCGAATGGGGCAAACACACCGGCCAGCACAAGATGCCGGACCTGAACAGCCTGGTTTTCTGGGAATCAGTTGCACAGGAATACAGGAACCATCCTTATGTGTTGTTCGGGCTTTATAACGAGCCTTACAGCGTATCCTGGAATGTCTGGAAAAACGGAGGCCAGGTCGTTGAAACGGTGGAAGCAAACGAGAATTACCAAAAGACCAGTAAGACCTTAAAATATGATGCTGTAGGCATGCAAACCCTTATCGATGCAATCAGGGAGCAGGGCGCAAACAACCTGATAATCGTCGGAGGCCTGGACTGGGGCTTCGATCTGTCCAACGCCGCCGATGAAAAGTACAGGCTTGTGGATACTCCGGAGGGCAATGGCATAGTCCTCGACACCCATCCATACCCGTGGAAAAGTAAAAACTGGTCATTTTACATAGATAAAGCAGGAGAGCACTATCCGATCATCGTAGGCGAATTCGGCGTAGGACCCGATAAAAAAGATCCCGGCAAACCCGATGAAAGCAACTTCAAAAACTACCACGAAACGCTTTTCAACTGGATAGAGAAGAACAACTACAGTTTTGCTGCATGGTCATTCCACCCCAGTGCGGGGCCGTGCATCATCAGGGGATGGAGTTACGAGCCCACTCCGTTTCACGGAGTATTCGTCAGGGACTTCCTTATAAAGACGGCTTCCCGCGGAGTGAGTCTCTTTGAAGGTGTAAACTATACAGGCAGGTCGACCGATATAAAGCCGGGCGAGTATACTGCGGCTGACCTGAGGGCAGCCGGCATCGATCCCGCTTCCATAAGGTCCGTAAAGCTCAATAATGACCGACGTCTCTCATATAAGCTGACACTGTTTTCAGAAGACCATTTCGGCGGCAGCACCCGGTCTTACATATTCAACATTCCGAATCTCCAGGCGCTGCCCGGATTTGAGGCCGCCAAATCCCTGAAGCTGGAGACAGTAACGCTGGAAAATATCAATAAGGGCAGCAGCGCTGAATGCAGCATCAATAACGAAGAGAGCAGCGCTGTAACGGACGGTGATGAAACGACCAGGTGGATCGTCAACGACGAAGGTCCCAAATGGGTCAAAACCGATATGGGTTCAGTCCACACGATCCACAGGATCATAATCAAACATGCATCCAGCCACAGCGACACCAAGCATAACAACAACCAGGATTTCAAAGTGAGCATCAGCAATGACGGAATTGGCTGGACAGAGGTAGCTTCGGTCACCGGCAACATGGATTACGCAAGTGTTATCGATTTCGAGCCCGCCGCCGCACGGTATGTGAAAGTGGATATTGCAAAGGGCAGCCGGATACCGCCGCATACGCGGGTCACCATCAGCGAGATCGAGGTTTATGGCATAAAAAACACTCTCGCTGAGGACGGCTCCGCTATATCTGGAAACCTGGCGCAGGAAGACGGCATCGGTGGCAACAAAGGCAAAGGCGACGGCACCGGTACAGGTAAAGACAGCAGCCCAGGCGGCAGCGTCGGCAGGAATTCCTGGCTGTGGCTCGCTTTTACCAGCTTGATGTCGGTCCTCGTTATAACAGTCACTGTGGTTTTAAGACGAAGGGAACGCAATGCATGATACCGCAAAGCAACGAAGCTGATCGTGACGTCCGGCGCTGATATAACGGCTTTTTTCTGAAGTATGGCTGCGGCCGTGTCTGAGAAGTATGGCTT
>JAAZKL010000362.1 GCA_012799845.1 Clostridiaceae bacterium | reverse complement strand
CCTGCCGTATCGATAAGGTCATCTATGAGAACCACTTTTTTATTTTTTATGTCACCGATGACATTCATAACTTCACTTACATTTGCCTTCGGCCTTCTCTTGTCGATAATGGCTATCGGGATCTCGAGCCACTCGGCAAACTTCCTTGCACGGCTCACGCTGCCAACATCCGGGGAGACTGCTACCATGTCGTCGTGTTCAGGGAATTTTTCCTGGAAATACTTCGCCAGTACAGGCACTCCCAGCAGGTGGTCCACTGGTATGTCGAAAAACCCCTGGAGCTGCGGCGTATGCAGGTCCATGGTCAGCACCCTGTCTGCTCCGGCAGTAGTGATCAGATTCGCAACAAGCTTGGCCGAAATAGGATCCCTGGCCCTTGCCTTCCTGTCCTGGCGGGCATAGCCGAAATATGGCATAACAGCTGTGATCCTGCCGGCCGATGCCCTTTTCATAGCGTCGATCATGACCAGAAGCTCTACCAGGTTGTCATTTACAGGCGAGCATGTGGACTGTATCACAAATACATCGGAACCCCTGACGACCTCGCCTATATTTACAGCAGTTTCCCCGTCGCTGAATTTCCCGACTGTTGCTATGCCCAGCGGCAGACCGATTTTTTCAGCGATCTCTTTTGCCAGAGGCCTGTTGGAGTTCCCTGCGAAAATTTTGATATCCTTGCCGTGAAGATTCATAACAATGCTCCTTTTATATAATGATGATCTAAGGTATGGGGACGCTCCTCCGCGAGGAGACATCTCTTTTTGGCGTAGAATGTCTCCATGATTGAGAAGTGTCGCGCGATACACATATTTTTCTTCCATTCACAAAAGAAAGCAGATGCCAATATCCCCCGCCTGCCGGTTTATCCTCCCTTTTGCTTATCAGGCGAAGGCGATCGATCCTCTGCATTTGCTTATTCACTGTTGCTTCTGAGCCTTCTCTCAAGTATGGAGGCCAGCATTTCAAGCTGCTCACGGTCATTGGCGCCAAGCACCTCATTACTGTCCTGTACCTTGTATACGCCGACCTTATGTCCTTTCGCAAGAATTATTTCCAAAGTGTCAGTCAGGTAATACTCGCCCTGGTCATTGTCATTCTTCAACAACTGAAGCGCGTCCGCCAGTTTCTCTGCTGAAAAAATGTACATCCCTGAATTTATTTCCTTGATATTCTTTTCATCCTTACTCGCGTCACGGTGCTCAACTATCCTTTTGAAACTGCCGCTGCTGTCCCTCACTATGCGGCCGTAACCCGACGGATCCTCCACATCTGCGGAAATGACCACCGCATCGAGCTTTTCATTGCAGATGCGATCCATTGCCTTATTTATCGTGTCTGAAGTAATCAGCGGCGTATCGCCATAAAGGATCAGGATGTACCCTCCGTCTTCCATATAACTCCGGGCCTGCTGTACAGCATGTCCTGTCCCGAGGCGCTGCTCCTGCATCACATACTCGGCTCTGCAGCCCATGTGCTCCATCACCTGTTCAGCCTTATGGCCTACGATAATGACGCATTTCCCGACACCTGCGCCGCGGGCAGCCTCATATACCCATTCGATCATGGCTTTCCCGCAGACTTCATGCAGCACCTTGGCCTTATCCGATTTCATCCTCTTCCCCTCGCCGGCCGCGAGGATCAGCGCTGTTACATTTTCCATACATGCGATTCCTTTCAGGCGTGCTATTCCTTTCAGGTCCGCATATTATTATCACATTTTTAATATGACATTTCAACTTGATTGTCTCAATTATCTCAAAAAACTGATTGTCTCAAAAAAATAAAAAAGACACTTCTTACAAAGTGCCCCTTTTACCTATGTTTATTCTTCAGAAGCTGTTGTTTCTTCAGTAGAGGCAGTTGTCGCAACATACTTGTCCAGGATAGCTTTCTGAATTTTCTCTCGTGTGACAGCATTGATAGGATGCGCAATATCCTTGAATTCCCCGTCGGGGGTTTTTCTGCTGGGCATGGCTATGAACATGCCGTTCTGGCTCTCTATAACTTTGATATCATGTACCACAAACTCATTATCAAAAGTTACCGATACGACCGCCTTCATTTTCCCCTCAACGTCGATTTTCCTGATGCGGACATCTGTGATTTCCATTTATGCTACCACCTTCCCAAATTATTGTGTATCTTATATATTCTATACAAATTGATATTTTCCTTCTTGTTTATCTGCTTTTTGTTTTTTTGGCAATAATATTGCTAGTCTGTCGCCGTATGACGACATATGTCTGTGTCTCTCAGACCTCTTCCGCCGTATCTTTCTGCCGCCTGTTGCCCGTGATTTGGGAGGTCGTGGTGCCGGGGATCGTAATGGCGGAGAGCGTAATGGCGGAGAGCGCGGTACCAGGTCCGCATCACTTGGAATTCCAATGCCAGAGAGCGCGATACCGGAGTCCGCATTGCCCGGAACCGCAATGCCGGGAGTCTGGATGCTTGATACCGCAATGCCGCGAACCTTAATTCCGGGAACTGGGCCTGATGTCGGTTATTCCCGCAGCTTCATCGACACCATAAAGCGTCAGTAGCGAGAAGCAATCAACAGGCAGATTTCTGGCAGGCATGGCTGTTTCTATGAGAACCCCCGCGCCGGCGACCTGGCAGTCGAACTGCCTTGCCATCTCCAAAATGCCTCTCGCCGTTCCACCGCCCTTCATGAAATCATCGATGAAAAGCAGCCGTGAACCGCGCTTCAGCGACCGCATAGGCAGTACCATGGTCTGTATCCTGTCTGATGAGCCTGAAACATAGTTGATGTTCACCGAAGCCCCGTCTGTTGCTTCAATATTGCGGCGCGCTATCACAAGAGGCTTGCTGAGATATGCCGCTGTCATAAATGCGAGAGGTATGCCTTTTGTTTCCACAGTTATAACGCAATCGACAGCCCTGCTGTTGAAATAACCTGCGAAAACCCTGCTCACTTCAGAAACTTTCGCCGGATCATAAATGACATCGAGCATATAAAGATAACCCCCAGGCAGTATCCTTCCCTTCCCGGAAAGCTCCGCACTCATCCTCTCTGCCAGTTTCAGCACATCATCTTCCTGCATCAGCGGTACATACCGCACTCCGCCTGATGCACCCGGTATCGTTTCTATGGTACCTGTTCCGGTCTTCTCCAACGAACTTCGTATTATATCGATATCCTCGCTCACCGAGGATTTGGCACAGTTGAGCATATCTGTAAAATAGCCCAGGGTAAAAATCCTGCCGGGCGATTCGCACAATACCCTCTGCAGCACTGATATCCTTTCGTTCCTGTTCAGCTTGTCCATAGTATCACTCTCTTTCAGCGGCCCAATTTCAGGGGGACAGTTCTCCGGTTTCCCCAGACGGGGACGGTCCTCCCATATGTCCGAAGGAACGGTTCTCCAGTCTCTCTGGGGACGGTCGTTCGGTTTTCCCAAGATGCGGATAGTCCTTCGGTTCCCCAGACAGGGACAGTTCTTCCATTTCTCCGGGGGAACAGTTCCTTGGTTCCTCCGACAGGGACAGTTCTCCAATCTCTCTGCGGGACAGTTCTTCGGTTCCCCAGTTGCGGATAGTTCTTCTGTTTTCCCCAGATGGGAACGGTTCTCCCAGATCTCTCTGGAGGAACAGTTCTCATTCAGCCGAATCCAGGAACATATAGAACCCGGTCTCTGCATAACAAGCCTGTCCCCAAAAACCAACTGACCCCTGCATTTCTGAGTATATCCCGGGACATATGGAATCCGCTTCGTTCACAGTCTGTACAATTTTATTACACTTTTATTCTATCACAGTTTTGATCGAGAATATATCAGACAATAGATGAAGCCGGTATTCATCCAGCATACGGTTAATTGCCGCTGAATGAGCAAAAATGCAGGTAAAATTTAGTGCAAACCGGTTTCATAGTCAGAAAACCGGTCGGTATTTCAGGGAATAACAGCCGAGTGAGCAAAAATACAAGTTAAGTTGTCAGCATTGAGAATATTCATTAACCATAATGGCGTATAGGTGATTTTATGTCGCCAGTTATGGTAATAATTCAATAAAATTCCGGGAAATAATGACTTTAGCTGAAAATTTGATCACACCACCTGACAAAAATGCAGGTAAAGTGTGTACAACTGCCTGGAGGTGCGTAACCTGGTGAAATATTGCGTATAGTACTGGTGTTATTATGTGCAACCAACCTGGCGAGGTAATGTGTATAAGCCTGGTGAAGTATTGTATATAGCAGCCTGATGAAGCAATGTACATAAACCAGGTGAAATGATTATGTATAATAGTTTGGTGAAATAAAAAAATCAAAAAGAGAATAGAATAACATGTAAGCATGATGTGGCGCAGGCAGCATGGCATATTATTTGAGATGGCTGTCAACGCTTAGATATATCCATTTTACTTTTACAGGCATTTATTGTATCATTTATTTAGCGAAACCAACAGGTCAGGAGTGTTATATTTGAACGCAGACGAACTTTTGAGTTCCAGCAACATAAAGAGGGTGCACCTGACAGGGATCGGCGGCGCAAGCATGAGCGGGCTAGCCGAGATACTTGTATATCAGGGGTACATAGTTACCGGTTCGGACGAAAGACCGTCCCCGGTCCTTCAAAAGCTGGAGAAAGCAGGAATAAGGGTAACAATAGGCCATTACGCCGAAAATGTGGCCGGAGCTGATCTGCTTGTATATACCGCTGCAGTCAGACCGGACAATATAGAACTCATTACCGCATCCAGGGCAGGGATCCCGTGCATCGACAGGGCCACGCTGCTGGGCGAACTGATGAAGAAGTATCCAATGAGTTTTGCTGTGTCCGGAACTCACGGCAAAACTACGACAACATCGATGATATCGATGATAATGCTGGAAGAGGGCCTGGATCCGACAATCCATATCGGCGGCGAGCTTGCTGCAATTGGCGGCAGTACCAGGATAGGGGGAAGCGAGTATTTCGTGGCGGAAGCCTGTGAATATTCAGGAAGCTTCCTGAAGTTTTATCCACGTGTGGCTGTTATCCTGAATGTGGAATATGATCATGTGGATTATTTCAAAAATATAGACGAGGTCAAAAGAGCATTCCACAGCTTTGCCGGGCTTGTCCCAGGAAACGGGCATATCGTTGTAAACGGCGACGACGAAATAGCTCTCGATGCACTCAACGGAATTTCATGCGACATAACGACATTCGGGATAAATGACAGCAGCAATACATGGAGCGCTTCAAATATCGAATTCGACGATATGGGCTGCGCATCCTACACTTTGCTTTACATGGGCAATCCCGCAACAGAGATTAGATTGAAGGTGCCCGGGATACATAATGTGAGCAATTCTCTCGCAGCAATAGCGGCATGCAGTCTGGCAGGCTGCAGCGTTTCATCGGCAGCAAAGGCATTGCTGAAATTCACCGGCACATGCAGGAGATTCGAAATAAAAGGAGTCAGCGAAGGCATAACGGTCGTGGACGACTATGCCCATCACCCCTCAGAGATCGCCGCTACGTTGAAAGCCGCGGCCAAGTACAATCACTCACGTATATGGTGCGTGTTCCAGCCCCATACGTATTCCAGGACCATAGGCCTTATGGATGACTTCACCAGATCATTCGACAATGCGGATTTTGTCATACTGACCGATATATATGCAGCCCGCGAAACAGATACCGGAGAAGTGCATTCGTCGACGCTTGCTGAAAAAATCGCACGCAGGGGGAAAAAAGCGGTTTATATCAAGGATTTTGACAGCATCGTGGAACTCCTTGACAAAAACGTGAGCTCCGGGGACCTGGTCATTACCATGGGAGCCGGAGACGTATACAAGGTCGGGGACATGTTTCTCGAGGCGAGGAAGAAACTCGCCGTGAGTTGATGTCACCTCTTATGCTGCCGTTGCATGTCCATTGATATAAGGACTTCAGCATAAATGCTTCGGTATAAAGACTACATAAAGACTACGAAATAAAGACCTCGGCATATGGGCTTCGGCATAAAGACTTCGGCATATAGTCTACGGCATATAGTCTACGGCATAT
>JAAZKL010000361.1 GCA_012799845.1 Clostridiaceae bacterium | reverse complement strand
TGTGTATACGGGCGCTCCCAGGTCGATCACGCGCGGCGTCCCTGTGTAGGACGGGATCGTGTACGAATAGGTGAATGTGGCCCTGTAAAGCCCTCCGCTCTTGGAGGATGTAGTCATATTGTATGTTTTGCCGCCGATTTTGACGGTAACCTGGGCACCCGCCGGTGCCTGGCAGGACAGGGTTATTTTTTCGCCGGGCATCCTGTATTCCTGTGACTGCGGGAACACGGACGATGCGATGATCTCAGCCTTGCTCATCTTTGTCGCGGTGGAGGAGCCGGCGGACCTGGTGATGGTGCGTGTCACATATGCGCCTTCCTGTGTGAATGCGAATGTATTGGCGCCATTCTGCAGATCGACCAGCACTCCGAAATATCCCTTGCGTGAGCGGGATGTGACCAGCTTGCCGTTGATGTAGAGCGGCTTTGACGGATCAGAGGCGCCAGCCAGGTAGTATTTGGTGTAACTTGTTGTGATATCCTTGGACGGCCATGATACCTTCAGCGGGACCTGTACGGTTTTGCCGTCCAGCCGGTCGTAGACTCCCCTTATCAGTGACCTGAGAGCGGGGCTGTTTGCCAGTGAAGTATAGTTATAGAACAGGCTGCCTTTGACTTCGGGATAATTCCTGTTTAGCAGCATCTGCCTCTCGATTTCCGCAACGCCATGCCAGGGGCTTGTTTTGTCTGAGTTGCCGGTTTTATATGCCGCATGGCCTACATACAGGTCTACTGATGTGCCGCTCACCACGTCCTTCCACCAGGTGAGCAGCTTGCTGTAGTCCGCGATTTTGTAGCCGATGTTCCAGTACAGCTGCGGGCATATGTAGTCGACGATGCCGTCCTTCACCCATTTTCTTGAATCGGCGAAATGGTTGTAATACGTTTCAAGCCCGTTGGTATCGCTTCCGAGGGAGTTGTTCTTTTTATTTGCCCATATGCCGAAGGGGCTTATACCAAAGCGGACATCTTTGTCCGACGCCTTGATGGCGTTGTATACGTCTGAAACCAGCAGGTGTATGTTGTTCCTTCTCCAGTCGCCTATATTTTTGAAACCTTTCCCGTAAGCCGCAAAGGTTTTGGAGTCGTTGAAATCCCTTCCCGGATAGAAGTAATCGTCAAAATGGATCCCGTCGATGTCATAATTGTTTACAATTTCCATGACGCCGTCCACGACGAGTTTGCGCACCTCGGGGATGCCGGGGTTGAAATACAGGTTCCCGTCGGAGTATTGCACCACCCAGCCGGGATTTTTGCGGGCCGGATGGCTGGAATGCAGCGAGTTGATGGTGGGCTTGGATTCGGACGCAGTTTTCTTGGTGATGCGGAACGGGTTGATCCATGCATGCAGTTCGATGCCCCGGGCATGGGCTTCCTCTATCCAGAATGCCAGCGGGTCGAAGCCGTTGTTCGGAGCCTTTCCCTGGGTGCCTGTGAGGAATTTGGACCATGGGAAGATTTTGGATTTATAGAATGCGTCCGCTGTAGGCCGGACCTGCAGGAATACTGCATTGAGGCCTGTATTCTTTGCCATGTCTAGTATATCGACAGCTTCTTTTTTCAGGATTTCGGGATCTGTAGTGGGTTTGGAAGGATAGTCGATATTGACGACCGTTGCGACCCATAATCCGCGCATTTCCTTTTCGGCGCTGACCGGCGCGTCTTTGCTTGCCGAGTCCTTGTTTGCAGCGGTGCCTGTCCCGCTGTTGTCGGCCAGTATGGAAGCTGCAGGCAGAAATGCCGTGCCCGCCACTATATCATCCTGCAGATCGACTGCTGCAACTGGCACGTTTTGCGTGATGCCTGTATCTGCATTTGCGGACGTTAGTGCCATAAGCATGGCGGCCATTAGTATAAAGACTGCTGTTCGATTCAATAAACCCTTCATCATTGGCTCCTTTAGAAGATTCTTGTGTTTATATTTATTTCGACATATTAATTCTACAAAAGTTCCGGTATTACCTGTAAATTAACCATATTTTAACGTTTTGTAACCAATCGGTAATATTCGGGCAGCCATATCGAAGATCCCTTCCATTGTCGGCCAAAAAAGGACCGTATGCCGCTATCCAAAATACTATTATCTTCAAACCAGCATATTATTTAAGTAGTGCATTTATGCATCAGGTGGTGCGTACCTTGTCTGAGAAGAACTTCAATACATTATTGTATGTTTTGCTTGCCATATCGATTATCTTGTATTTTTCCTTCAATATGCCCGACATGAGGTCTGCATACCTTGCGAGAGAACCAGGATATGCATTGACAGGAGCCGGTCCGGACACCAGTGGTGCGGACAGCCATGCCGACTGCAGCTGCAGCGGGCCGGAATGGATCTATGCAGATGAGTCCGGCAGCGGATCCGGGGATAAGGGTGAAGACCTCCGTGAGGATGCCAGCTCCGTTTACACGGAGGAGAAGCCTAAAGAGACGAAACACAATGTCAGTGCGAAAGGCTGGCATCTGTATATCGATCTGGATGAAAAACTCATGTACGTATATAAAGATGGCGAACTGGTCAAAGAGTACGAGGTATCCGGCGGCAAACCCAGTTCGCCGTCGCCGTTGGGCACGTGGAAGATCATAAGCAAGGACACCTGGGGCGAAGGCTTCGGCGGCGCATGGCTCGGCTTCAATGTACCCTGGGGCAAGTACGGCATACATGGGACCACGGAGCCGTGGGCTGTCGGCAGGAGCAACACCTCAAAGGGATGCATCAGGATGCGGAACAAGGAAGTGCGGGAGTTGTACCGGCTTGTCCCGCACAATACGCTGGTTACGGTGGTCCATGAGAACAGGCCGTTTTACCCGATGAGGGACGGCGATGTGGGCTCTGATGTCCTGGCGGTGGAAAGAGCCCTGAAAAAGCTGGGTTATTATCATGGCGGCGAAGACGGGATATTCGGCAGTTCGCTGAAAAAAGCCGTTATGGAATTCCAAAGGGACAACAGGCTGTATGCGACGGGCGTTGTCAACAACAGCACGTATGAGAGAATAATGGAGCTGGAAAAGGAATACGATGCAGAGCAGGAGAGGCTCAAAAAGGAGCGGGAGGAGAGGCGGAAGAAGCTGGAGCAGGAGTTGGAGTAGAAACCGTAATCTATAATGAGTTTTCAGACCGGTTTGATAATACAGAGAGGTCAGTCGGACATGGATGAAAATGTAAACACAAAAATTGTAAATATCTTCTTGACTAATGGCCGGTTTTAAATTAATATATCCATATGTGAACTTTGCAAATTATGTGAGTTTCCAAAAAAACGAGGAAGGAGGCAGGAAGATGTCAGGTGTATTTGGCAAAATCAGGTTCACAGCAGTAAAAGAGGCAAAACTCAATAACAACAGCAAAATGGCATCGGATGACCCTGCCTTGCCCGGAAGTACTGTCTGAAGTTCAGCATTTCAGAAAAAGCAGGCCGTGGGTTATCCCCGCGGCCTTAATTATTAGGGGCTGCGGCGGAAGTTGCGGCCTCTTTTCATATCCGGCATGGCTGGCGAATCGACGAAGCACGGCAGCAGCGGTCTTAAAAGAATGTCTTTGGCGAATCCAGGAAGCATGGCAGCAGCGTATTGGTGAATTATTTGCAGAAGGTTTTATGAAGGCACCTGGGGGGATTTGATTGAAACGGTTACTGAAATTGATAGCAAAACGGTGGGTTACATACACTTTGGGCTTTGTTGCGCTGGTGTCGGCCATAGTGCTCGATATGTACAATCCATATTATTTCGGCGAGATCATCGACAGAGTCATAATGAACGGGGAACTGGCCTATATGAGGACGGCGCTGCTGGCGCTGGCTGTGATCACTTTCGGGCGTGCAGTGCTTGGGTACGCCAAGGAGTACATGTTTGACATATCCAGTTCCAAAGTTATCGTGGATCTGCGGAAAAAGCTCTTTGACCACATACAGAGGCTCTCCTTCACATTCTTTGACAAGAACAATACGGGTGAGCTGATGTCAAGGATTAAGGAAGACACCGACAACATAATGCACGCGATCTGTTACGGCATAATGCTGACTTTGGAGCAGATCATCTATTTTGTCGTCGCTGCCGTGATCCTGTTCATTATCAACTGGAAGCTGGCGCTGATCAGCCTTCTGACGATGCCGTTGATAGAGTATGTGGTAATAAAGCTGGAAAGACAGGTGGGCATGCAATACGAAAAGATCAGCGACCAGAGGGCGGCGCTCAATACGACGGCACAGGAGAATATTGCCGGTGTCAGGGTCGTTAAGGCCTTTGGCAGGGAGAAGCATGAGATACTGAAATTCCTGAGGCAGAATGAGGAGAATTACAAGATCAATTACGACCTGGTAAAGTCCTTCGCTAAATACAACCCGATGATCGAGTTCCTGTCCAATCTCGTGCTCGTGTTTGTCATCACCGCTGGCGGATATCTCGTCATCGGCGAGGAAATGTCACTGGGTACGCTGGTGGCCTTCAGCAACTACATCTGGATGCTGATCTGGCCGCTCAGGATGATGGGCTGGCTCTCAAGCGTCGTAGCCCAGTGCGTCGCTTCTGTGAAGAAGATAGACAAACTGTTCGAAGAAGAGCCCGATATCAAAAACTGCCCGGAACCGAAGATGCCGGAAAAGATATGCGGGCATGTGGAGTTCAGGGATGTATGCTTTGATTATGACGGTGTAAGCGTGCTGAAAGATATCAATATCGATGCAAAACCCGGCGCCACGATAGCGATAATGGGCATGACGGGAGCCGGCAAAAGCACGCTGATAAACCTCATCGGGAGATACTACGACTGCACTTCAGGGAGCGTTTTCTTCGACGGTATCGGTGTGAAGGAGATGGATCTTGCAGAACTCAGAAGGAATGTGTCGGTTGTCATGCAGGACACGTTCCTCTTCTCGGATACCATCGAGGCGAACATAAAATTCGGCGCAGGCGAGGTGTCTGACGAAGTGTTCATGGCGGCCTGCAGGGACGCGATGGTCGAAGAGTTCGTGTCCCAGATGCCCGAGGGTTACCGGACGGTGATAGGCGAAAGGGGCATCGGGCTGTCAGGCGGCCAGAAGCAGAGGATATCGATAGCAAGGGCCCTTGTCAGGGACGCAAAGGTATTGATAATGGACGACTCGACCTCTGCGCTGGACATGGAGACCGAGCATGCCATACAGAGGGCGATGGACCGCAGGAAGGGATTCACCTGCTTTATCATAGCCCACAGGGTATCGGCAGTGAAAAATGCCGATGAGATCCTTTATTTCGAAGACGGCAGGATCGTGGAGAGGGGCACGCATGAAGAGCTTCTCAGGCTGCGGGGCCGATATTATGAAACGTATCGTGAGCAGTACCGCGATTATGTGGAAGCATTGGAAAAAGAGGTGGTATAATGCCAATCAACATTGTAAGGGAAGATGAAGAGCTCAAGCAGAGCCTGAATATTACGATCATCAGAAGGCTGCTTTCGTACCTCAAACCATACATGGGAGCAGTTATTAGGACATTGCTCCTGATGGCTGCGGTCATCGTGGTGGAACTGTTCAACCCCTACATGATGAAGCTGGGGATCGACAAATATATCGCCGAGGGAGACTGGAAAAACCTGTTTCTGATCGGCGGTGTCATGATAATCGTCAATATCGTGGCCGTGGTGTGCTCGAGACTGAGGATGCTGATCATGGGCAGGGTGTCCAACAGTATACTGCTGACCATAAGGCAGCAGCTTTATTCACACATACAGAAGCTGTCGTTTTCGTTCTTCGACAGCAGGCCTACGGGCAAGATCCTGGCAAGGATCATAGGGGACGTCAATTCGCTGAACGATGTGTTTGCCAACAGCGTTACGAGCCTGGTGCCCGAACTCGTGAAAATTTCTGCCGTGGTCGTCATAATGATGCTGATGAACTACAGGCTTGGGCTGGTGGCCCTGGCTACGCTGCCTTTCATGCTGGTGACATTCTTCTTCATATCGACTGTTTCGAGGAAGAGATGGCAGACCCACAGGAAAAAGTCGTCGAACCTCAATGCGTTCACGCATGAGGATTTTTCAGGCATAAGAGTGGTGCAGAGCTTCGCGGCGGAGCAGGAGACTTCTTCGACGTTCCTGCAGCTTTGCAACGAGTGGAGGGATTCGTTCGTCAGGGCCGTCCGGATCAACGACTTCTTCTGGCCGACCGTGGAAATGTCCTGGGGAATCGGATCGATACTTGTATTCTGGTTCGGAGCGAGCATGATCGGAACGGGCACCATTACACCGGGACTGCTCGTGGCGTTCACCAGCTATGTGTCGATGTTCTGGCAGCCTATCATGAACATCAGCAATTTTTACAACCAGTTGGTCACCAACATGTCCGGCGCCGAGAGGATATTCGAGATACTGGACATCGACCCGGACATAAAAGACAGGCAGGATGCGAAGCCGCTGCCGGAGATAAAGGGCGATGTATCTTTCAGGAACGTGACGTTCGGGTATGACGAGGGGCAGCAGGTGCTCAAGGATGTCAGCTTCGACGTATCGGCAGGGCAGACGATAGCGCTGGTCGGTTCGACGGGAGCGGGCAAGACGACGGTTGCAAACCTGATAAGCAGGTTCTATGAGGTCACGTCCGGGGAAGTGCTGATCGACGGATATAATGTAAATGATGTGACGCTGGAGAGCCTGAGAAGCCAGATCGGCGTGATGCCGCAGGATACGTTCCTTTTCTCGACCACAATAATGGAAAACATAAGGTACGGCAAGCTGGATGCCACGGACGAGGAAGTTATCGAAGCTGCGAAAGCCGTATCGGCCCACGAGTTCATTATGAAATTTGAAAAAGGGTACGACACCGAAGTCAATGAGCGCGGTACAAGGCTGTCGGCGGGGCAGCGGCAGTTGATAGCGTTCGCCAGGGCGCTGCTGGCTGATCCGCGCATACTGATACTCGATGAGGCTACGGCCAGCATCGATACCCATACCGAGCGGCTTGTCCAGCAGGGCATAAAGAAGCTGCTCGAGGGCAGGACCTCCTTTGTAATAGCCCACAGGCTGTCGACGATACGCAATGCCGACCGGATAATGGTCGTGGAGGAAGGCGGCATTGTCGAATCAGGCACCCATGAGGAACTGATAAAGCTCAAAGGCCAGTATTACAACCTGTATACGTCACAGTTCAAGTTCCTGAACGACGAGGGGGAAGCAAGCTGATTCTTTCAGGGGCTGATTCTGTCAGGGGGACAGACCTTCGAGACCCGGGCCGGTTCTTCGGGACCAGCCCGGGTCTCGAAGGTCTGTCCCTCTGACAGAACCATCCCCCTGACCGGATCACTTCCCCTGCAAAGTTCCCATTGACTGTTTAGAAATAAAGTGTTATGAATATGAATAAAGTAGCAGAGTCGATGCAGACATGCAATCCGTGCAAGGGAGCGGTTGTTATGGAAGGTATCAGTCTCGTTGAACTAAACGGGGATGACAGGGAAAAAGCAGACGAACTTGCGGAATTAGCCAGGGTGATATGGACGGAACATTATACCCCGATCATCGGCGCCAATCAGGTCGATTATATGCTGTCGAGATTCCAGAGCGCTGAAAGAATCCTGAATGACATATCTGCGAATGGTCACAGGTATTTTATCGTATATGACGGTGCAAAACCCGTAGGATACTTTGCTGTCAGGCCGGAAGCCGATAAAAAGGGGTTGTTCCTCAGTAAGTTTTACATTGAGAAGAGCAGCAGAGGGCGGGGTATATCAAGGATCATGCTGGACAGGATGTTGAAAATTGCCGGCAAGACGGGGCTTGACCATATCTGGCTCACAGTGAACAAGTATAATTCAACTTCTATTAAGATATATGAGAAGCTGGGCTTCAGGGTCATTGAAGATATCGTGACAGATATCGGGAACGGTTTTGTGATGGATGACTACAAAATGATTTTATATATCAATTGAACTGAATGTGCGGGAACCGCATTTGCGGGATACAAACAGGCGAAGCACCGGGCATATCCGGGATTTGGCAAATTTATGGAGGTGTACTTTTTGGGTAACGGAAACCTGACGATGCTGACGGATTTTTACGAGTTAACGATGGCGAACGGCTATCTTCAGAGCGGAATGAAAGACAAGATCGCGTATTTCGATATGTTTTTCAGGAGAGTGCCTGATGACGGCGGTTTTGCCATTATGGCAGGAGTCGATCAGTTCATACAGTATATAAAGGAACTCAGGTTCGATGAGGAAGATATCGAATACCTGAGGAGCAAGAAACAGTTCTCGGAAGAATTCCTCGACTACCTGAGAAATTTCAGGTTCGAGTGCGATGTATGGGCTATTCCCGAGGGGACTCCCATATTTCCCAATGAGCCTATTGTTACAGTCAGGGGGCCGGTCCTGCAGGCGCAGTTCATCGAGACGATGCTGCTGCTGTCCATAAACCACCAAAGCCTGATCGCAACAAAGGCAAACAGGATCGTTACCGCCGCTCAGGGACGGCCGGTTATGGAGTTCGGCTCAAGAAGGGCCCAGGGTTATAACGGTGCCGTATATGGCGCCAGGGCGGCGTACATCGGAGGATGCGTCGGCACGGCGTGCACCATAGCCGACAGGGAATACGGCATACCGGCGCTCGGCACCATGGCTCACAGCTGGATACAGATGTTCCCGACAGAGCTTGAGGCATTCAGGGCGTATGCGCGCATATATCCGTCCAACTGCACACTGCTCGTGGACACATATAATGTTTTGAAATCCGGAGTCCCCAACGCGATAAGGGTGTTCAATGAAGAGGTCGTGCCCAGGGGCTTCAGGCCGAAAGGCATCAGGATAGATTCAGGTGATGTTACTTACCTGTCGCGCAGGGCGAGAAAAATGCTGGATGAGGCCGGATTTGAAGACTGCGCCATTGTAGCTTCGAATTCACTCGACGAATATATAATCAGGGACATACTCAGCCAGGGCGCTTGCGTCGATTCCTTCGGAGTTGGGGAGAGGCTTATCACATCGAGGTCGGAACCTGTCTTCGGCGGTGTTTACAAACTTTGCGCTGTTGAGGAAGACGGCGTTATAATCCCGAAGATAAAGGTGAGCGAGAATGTTGAGAAAATCACCACTCCGGCTTTCAAGCAGGTCTGGAGGCTTTATGACAGGGAGAGCGGCAAGGCGCTGGCAGATGTGATCACACTTCATGATGAAGTCATCAATGACAACGAGCCATATGAGATATTCGATCCGGAATATACATGGAAGAGAAAGACGGTCACCAACTTCTGCGCCAGGAAGCTTATGGTGAAGATATTCGACAAGGGCAGATGCGTTTATGAATCCCCGGATCTGAACACGATAAGGGATTATTGCCGTGAACAGGTCGACACGCTGTGGGAAGAAGTAACGAGATTCGAGAACCCGCACAAGTATTATGTGGACCTGTCGCAGCCACTGTGGGATATAAGGGAAAAGCTGCTGCATGAGTATTCGGTAAGGTGATTTGCCTGATACAGATTTGGCATGGTGATTGCCGCCTTATACAGAATTGGCATGGTCATTACCGCCTTATACTGTTTCAATAATGTGATTGTTGCCTTATGTAAATTAGATAAAACTATCGTTACCTGATGCCAATTTCGCTTACGATCCTGCTGATGGTCCGCCAGTCGGACACGCTGTCCTGCAGGTATTCGCGGCCTTTTTGGGTTATCCTGTAGTACTTGCGCCGGGGACCATTCGATTCTTTGCCCGAATAGGCTTCTGTCAACCCGTCCCTAGTAAATCTGCGGAGGATGGCATAAAAAGTGCTTTCATCAACATCAGGGAAATACCCGTTCATTTTTTTCATGATCGGATAGCCGTAAAGTTCTTCCTGTGAGATGATGTGAAGGATACACATCTCAAGGATTCCTTTTTTCATCTGAGCATCCATGGTTTTCCCTCCCGTCGGCTGTACTTTTCTTCCTGCCGCCTGTGCGGATGTTAAATACGAACACAGCTGAACAGATGACGGACATGATCCAGGGCAGCATTGACAGGTTGACCAGCTTGACGTATTGCGATATATCGTGGATCCATTTCAATGCATTCAGCAAGGTCAGGATGCTGACGGCGGAACCGATCCCGTGTAGTACCAGGGAATAGTATAATGTGCTGCAGCGCCTGCACCGGTACATCCCGAAAAACAGGATACATAAAGATATGATCAGAACGAAATACAGTGAGTCTCGGATAAAAGGCCCGGTCTGGGATATATCAAGCCCAAATGGAGGATAAACCGTGTTGCTCCTTACTATAGATCTCATAAGTGCCAGTATACTGCACGTTATCAGTACCAGGATACAGTGAGGTATGAGCAGGAGTTCTTTCCTGAAAGTTCCCTTTGATGCGGCATAGCCGTGCAATGTATATTGTCTTCCTCCGATCGCGGCCCATATAGCCATCCCTGATAAAACAACAAGAACTGATGCGATATATATCCTGCTGGGGTGGAAGGGTTTGCGGAAGCTGTAATAAAGCAGTATAAGTATTATTGCCGTGGCAATCGCGGTCCCGCTGATCATCCTGTTTGACGAATACCTGAAGAACGACCTTTTCGCTTTCAGTTCGATGTCAAGGCTCTTTGCAATGTCTTCAGGATCTCCGAATTCGCTGCACAATTCTGCTTCGGTTTTGCCCTGCTCGAGTCCGGCCGCAAAAAAGCCATCATAATCGCTTATTATATCCTGTATTTCATTGCTGTTGTATCTCCACAGCAAGGCGTTTCTGAGCATTTTGATGAATTTTTTCCTGGTTTTGCATCCGGCTTTGGTCATCTGCGATCCCCTCCTCCGACATCTACTGACCATCGATCAGTAGCCTTATTAATATAATAATGCACTACTGATTATAAATCAATAGTTTTGTACAGTTGTTCTTTATGTTTTCTTTATTCAATTATTCTATATGTTTGTTATATGGTTAGCCATTGATTAAGAATATGCAGTTGTCTCGCTTGACCAAATGTTTTGAACTTTTCGGTGAAAAGAAAATAATGAAAAGCAAAAGTGACTAAATGAAGTCGTTCTGATATAATTTGTGTAACTGCAGGCACATGCCCGTCTATAGTCAAATG
>JAAZKL010000360.1 GCA_012799845.1 Clostridiaceae bacterium | reverse complement strand
CCTGCCGGCTTCAGGTACACCCAGGCCTACTATGTCGATCAGAAAATAAAGGAATATGAGAAATGGCACTATCCTTCTGAAGTCACAGGCCAGAAAGTCGTGCTCGGCATTTACTACGGAAAGAGCAAAGAAAGCAATGAACGCACTATCTCATACTTTGCAAAAGCAGTCACGCCGGGAACCTATACAGCCGATAACGCGGCCGTACGCCACACGGACAACGACATTGCAGGATTTTCTGAGACAGATACCATCACGGTGCGGAAGTAATGCGCTGTCGGTAGCTGGTTGCTGAAAACAGAAGCCGATGACAGCGGGCTTAAACACAGCAGGCTTAAGCTCTGACCGGGAAACAAAAGGTCGGGCTTCAGTCTGAAAAACGATTGCCGACAAGCTGTCCGATGTGGAATGGAGGCAGACAGATTGAAAACAAACTACTCTAAAGCAATACCGATACTTGCAATAATACTGGCCGCCGCAACTCTGTGCCTGATCGGCGCCGGCACTGCGGCAGGCAAAATCAGTCTGCCTCCGTCCCAGGATGCGGCCGGCGGCCCGAAGCTGCCTGATACAGTTTCGGATTCCCAGTTTCTTAATACAGCTTCGGACCCCCGCTCACCCGACTTGGAACCGGAACAGCAGATGCCCGGCGCGAATACGGATCCGCAGTTCTTCGACCCGGCATCCGGCCTGATGCCTCCGGAAACGATCCCGCCGCTGCCCGACGGTTCCCGGGATGAGACATATTCTCAGGAGTCAGGCCGCTATAACGCAAAAAGTTCAGATTTGCTCAGATGCTTGCATTACGATGAAAAGGAGTTCATGAGATCCGTCAACGACAAATCGCCGGTTTCTGACAGGTTATCGCTCGAAGAAAGCGAGGGTGCGGAATCGGGAACCATCCTGGGCGGCATAGTCCCTCACCACCTGGTTGCCGGCAGGCTTATAGCGGGATTTTTCCGGACGCTTGCGGAAGATCCTCCGGAGACAGTGATCGTTATAGGTCCGAACCACAAGCTGGAAGGTGTCAGAGAGATCCAGACCACGCCGGCAAGCTGGGGCACCCCTTTCGGCATCCTGGAGGCAGACTCCGCCATAACAGCCAGGTTGGCTGAAGAAACAGGCGCTGCGCGGAACGACGATCTGTTCGAAAACGAACACTCCGTTTCATCTCTTGTTCCGTACATAAAATACTATCTTCCCGAAACGAAAATCGTTCCCGTGGTGCTGCACGGCACCCTTTCGTTCGAAGAGGCAAAAAAGCTCGGTTCAGTGATTGCTGAAATCGTATCTGGCGACACGGGCACGGTCGTGATCGCATCTATAGATTTTTCACATTACCTCAGCGCACCGGAAGCCGACAAAATGGATATCATTACATGGAAAGCCATCACTTCATGGGATTTCGAAACAATAAGAACGATGGACAACGACAACCTGGATTCCGTTCCGTCGATTACCGCCATTCTGACCGCAATGGATGCCGCGTCCGCCAAAAACATCGATCTGACGGGGCACAACAACTCGTCCCGCATCACCGGCATCAGTTATGACTATACGACCAGCTATTTCACGATGTTTTTCAGAAGGGACGGACAGACTGGTTCATTGCCATGAATTACCGGCAAATTTCGGCATTAATTTTGGCAAAATACAAAAAACTAATTAACTTTTTCTATATTTACGGGTATAATAGGGCTAGGCAAACAAAATCGTATAGAAAGCGAGAATACAAATGAGATGGCTTGAAGTAAAAAGCTCCAAACCACTGAATGGGAAGATCAGGATCCCCGGCTCCAAAAACAGCTCTCTCGCATTGCTGGCAGCCAGCTGTATGGCTGAAGAACCTGTACATATTTCGAAAATACCTGACATTTCAGATATACAAGTCGTATTCAGAATAATGGACAGTATCGGCGTTTCCGTTACCAGCAACAACGGAACATATACCATCGATCCTTCCGGCATACACACGGCGGAGATCGACCCGGCCCTTTCATCGGCATTCCGTGCGGCATATTATTTTGTCGGCGCCCTGCTGGCAAAACACCGCCGTGTATCCATCGGTTATCCCGGCGGGGACAACTTCGTGTCACGCCCCATCGACCAGCATATCAAGGGACTCAAAGCTCTCGGCGCGAAAGTGGAAATGTATCCGGACCACTATGTGGTCGAGGCTGATTCGCTCAACGGGGCAGAGATCTTCTTCGATGTAATGACCTGCGGTGCAACTATAAATGTAATGCTGGCGGCTGTATTGGCAAAAGGCAGGACGATACTGTACAACGCCGCGAAGGACCCTGAAGTCGTCGACACCGCCGTAATGCTCAATAAAATGGGTGCAAAGATATATGGCGCAGGCACTGATACGATAAGGATCACTGGTGTCGACCAGCTTGGCGGATGCGCCCACTCAACGGTCCCGGACCGGCTCATAGCAGGAGCTTATCTCATCGGGGCAGGCGTTACAGGCGGTGTAATCACCGTCGAAGAAGTAATACCAAAGCATCTTGAGCCATGCATGACAAAGCTTTCCGAGATCGGCCTGGCATTTGAACAGACGGAGAACAGTATTACGGCGGACGGCACCGGCAGGATCAGGGCTGCAAGGATCCGCACCGGGAAATACCCCATGTTCGAGAGCGACTTCCAACAGCCTGTCACAACGCTTTTACTGAAAGCTGCGGGAAAAAGCACCATATCCGACAGGGTCTATCCGATGCGATTCAACCACTGTGAACAGTTGAAGAGGATGGGCGCCGATATAACCGTGCAGAACGGTATAGCCAGGATCAACAGGCACAGGAAGCTTACCGGAACGTGGGTGCATGCGGCAGACATCAGGGCGGGTACGGCGTTGGTGCTGGCAGGCCTTATGGCGGAAGGAACGACAAGGATCACCGGCGTGGAACATATCGAAAGAGGATATGAAGATATAGTAAGGGATTTCAGGCAACTGGGCGCGGACGTGTCACTGGTCGCGGACAGCGGGCAGGAAACAGGAGAGGCAATGATGCTCGACATTTAGGCAGGCAAGTCTGCGGGCAACTGAAATGCTCAGCCCGGCGCTTGAACGACCCAGCCGGTCATCGGAACAAAACAGCCTTACAACTGGATCTCAAAGCCAGCTTCCAGAACAAGGCGACAGAACATTTGAATCGGAAGCCGGATACTTGAGTGTAACACAAGATCCCGAGGTCACACAGACACCCGGGATCTTTATATATAAACGGGGTCTGCGCCCCGTTGGAGCCTTGCGTCTTCCCAATTTTTCCGCCAACTCCCTTCCGGCGTTGCTATCACTGCGCTTCTGACTTTGTTGCCACCGCACATCCCGCGCTGCTGTCACTGCGCATCCGTTGTTTCTATCACCGTGTTTCATGCGTTGCTATGACCGCGCATCCGGCCTATAAACGTCACTTCTCTTCGCTGAAGGTCAGACTGAGGCTCACTTTCCTGCCGTTCCTGTCAACAACGACAGTCACGGTATCGCCCGGCTTGTAGGACTCTTTTATCGTGTCCAGATCCCGGACCGTCTCGACAGTTTTACCTGCCATCGAAACAATTACGTCCCCTCTCCTGATACCGGCCTTTTCCGCACCGCTCCCCTCAACGACATCTGTTACATATATACCCTGTGCGAGGCCAAAGTAACTGGCGTATACGCTCGATATCTCTCTTCCGGAGATGCCTATGGCCGGTCTGCCCCGGACATATCCATATTTGATGAGCTGTTCCACGATAGGCCATGCATCGTTTACAGGGATCGCAAACCCCAGTCATTCAACACCGGATGCTGCGATTTTTGCCGAGTTTATTCCTATTACCTGCCCCTGCGAGTTCAGCAGTGCGCCGCCGCTGTTGCCCTGGTTTATTGCCGCGTCGGTCTGTATAAGGTTCAGAGTCCTGTCATTCAGTTCAATAGTCCTGTTCAGTGCGCTTATTACTCCGACCGTGACGGAACCAGCAAACTCCATTCCCAGCGGGTTGCCGATGGCCACTGCCAGCTCTCCGACTTCAAGCTTCGAAGAATCGCCCAGTTCTGCCACCGGGAGGTCTTTCAGCTCTATCTTGATGACCGCGATGTCCGTTTTTTCGTCGCCGCCCTTGAATACGGCCTTCGCTTCCCTTCCGTCAGGCAGGAACACCTCGAGTATGGTCCTCGAAGCCGTGCTCTGTTTCGGATCGGCTCCGTAGACCACATGGTAGTTCGTCATTATATATCCGTCTT
>JAAZKL010000359.1 GCA_012799845.1 Clostridiaceae bacterium | reverse complement strand
TGAACGCGTTCAAGGCTTTTTCAGCATCAGCCTTCGTTATACTGCCCTTCTCCGCCATTCTGCCAACCAATTCAGCTTTGTTCATCAGTTTACCTCCAAATTTTATCATTGCTCGTCCGAGAGTTGAACTTTTGCTTCGTTCCAGAGTTCGTCCATTTCTGAAAGGCTCATGTCCTCCAGCTTCCTGCCTGCCTTCTCGCTTTGCTTTTCGATGTACTCGAACCGTTTTATAAATTTGCCGATCGTCCCGTTCAGAGCCAGTTCAGGTTGTACATTGAGAAATCTGGAGAGGTTAACGAGAGCAAAAAATGCATCTCCCAGTTCATCAGTAATTCTTTCCACATTCTTACTTTTATATACATCCCGCAGTTCCTGTATTTCCTCATCTACCTTCCGGAACACATCTTCTATGTCATCCCAGTCAAATCCGACCTGCGCGGCCTTTTGCTGCACCTTGTAGCTCCTCATGAGCGCCGGCAGGTTCCTGGGCACGTCATTGAGAACTCCCGTCTGGCTCTTCAGCTTCTTTTCCTTCTTCTTTATTGCCTCCCAGTTCTCGACGACCTTTTCGGCAGTATCAGCCTTTACGTTGCCGAATATGTGAGGATGCCTGGATATGAGCTTTTTGCAGACCTCCGTGGTCACATCCCCGATGTCGAAATCGCCGTTTTCCTTCGCGATCTGCGCATGGAACACGATCTGCAGCAGCAGATCGCCGAGTTCATTGCAGAATCTGCCCTTGTCCCCCGAGTCCAGCGCTTCCAGGACTTCATATGTCTCTTCGATCATATATATGCGCAGGCTTTCATGGGTCTGCTCCCTGTCCCACGGACAACCGTTTTCTCCCCTGAGCCTTGCCATTATCTCAAGCAGATCATCAAAAGTGTATTTCTCCTTATACATAACACATATCTCCCGTTGTTCTGTTTATAATATCCCGCCGGCAAAGTTGCTGGCATCTCACCGGTAAAGCCGCGGGCAATGCCGAAGTTCGTTCTGTCTGCTATATTTTATCCTATTTTGATAACAAATAGCAACAAAATCCCGCCTGCCGGCAAACCACAAAGCCGGAAGCGGGTCTGTCAAAAGCCTCAGCTTATTACTCGGTTTTTTCATGCATCCGCATTTTTTCATTCATTTGCAGATTTTTTATGCGTTAGCGGGTTTTTATACGTCGAATCCTAAGTAATCCCTGGCGTTGTTGAAACTGATATCCTGCGCCATTTTGCCGAGCAGGGCGATATCATGCGGCGCTTCACCGTTTTCGGCCCATTCGCCGAGGATGCTGCATAGTATACGCCTGAAATACTCATGCCTGGTGTATGACAAAAAGCTCCTCGAATCGGTAAGCATCCCGACGAACCTGCCCAGCAGGCCTGTGGACGCAAGCACCGTCATCTGCCTTTTCATGCCGTCCAGGTGGTCGTTGAACCACCATGCGGAACCGAACTGTATCTTTCCGGGAATGCCTCCGCCCTGGAAGCATCCGGCTATAACGCTGATGACCTCATTTGCGCTGGGATCGAGGCAGTACAGGATCGTTTTCGGGATCCCGGCCAGGGTATCTATCCTGTCCAGCAGTCTGGCCAGCGAACGGGCATATACCGCGTCATCGATGGCGTCGAAGCCCGTATCCGGCCCAATCAGCCTGAACTGCCGGGTGTTGTTGTTCCTCATACACCCGATGTGGAGCTGCATCACCCAGCCGAGTTCGCTGTACCGGGTTCCAAGGAATGTGAGCAGGTTTGTCCTGTATTTCTTCACTTCTTCAGTATCAGGTTCCCCACCCGACATTACTTTGCTGAAGATCCGTGATGCTTCTTCGTCGCTGCATTCCTCGTATACCGCAGGTTCAAGCGAATGGTCCGACAGCCTGCAGCCCCTGCTGTTGAAGTATTCCAGCCTTTCAGAGAGGGCTTCTCTGAAACTGTCGTAGTCGTTTATTACCATTCCGGCAGCATTTTCAAGCTTCTCCACCCATTTTGTGAAATCCGGCTTGTCGATATTCAGCGCCTTGTCAGGCCTGAACGTTGGCAGAACCTTTACGCCGAATCCCTTGTCGCCGGCGATCTGCTCATGGTATTCAAGCGCATCGGCAGGGTCGTCGGTGGTGCACAGGGCCTTCACATTCGAGCGCTTTATAAGCTCCCTGGCTGAGAACAAGTCATCCGCCAGCATTTCATTGCATTTACTCCATATATATTCGGCAGTTTCGGGCGAAAGAAGCTCTTCTATGCCGAAGTATCTCCGCAGTTCCAGGTGGGTCCAGTGGTACAGGGGATTGCCGATGCAATACGGCATCGTCTCCGCCCATTTCATGAATTTTGCCTTATCATCCGCATCCCCGGTGATGAACCTCTCCTCGACGCCGTTTATCCTCATGGCGCGCCACTTGTAGTGATCGCCGCCGAGCCATAATTCCGTGATGTTCCTGAATTTTTTGTTTTCAGCTATCTCTTTGGGATCCAGATGGCAGTGATAGTCGATGATGGGCATTTTCGCAGCATATTCGTGATAAAGGGCGGCTGCTGTTTCATTATGCAGCAGGAAATTATTGTCCATGAATTTTCTCTTCATAATCATTTCTCCTCCAGAGTAAAATTCCGATATCCAACCCAGGGATATGTGCTCAGCAGTCCTCCTAAAACAGGCCGCTGCATGCCATCTTCGCCTGGTGCAGCATAATACGGGCGTTTACCCTCCGCTGCATGCCGTCCGTACCTGAGATGTCTCATTCCTGTGCGAACCTGTCCCGGCATGCCCAGAGCCCAAGCGCCGGGTTGCTGATGTAATATATCTCCTCACCGTCAGGCATGGTGTTGAAACCATCCCTGAGCTCCCCGGGATCATAACGTCCGGTAATTTCGGCGATATCCGCATACTCAAAGCCGACGGACTCGATCTCCTGCTTCGTCATCCTGCCGGGGGCATATGTGATCCTGAAGCGCCCGTCGGATGAACCGTGTATCAGGTGCGCCGCAACAGAAAGGTTGTTCCTGAGCTCTTCATGTTCACTGACCATCTGCAGTACTTTCTCCCTGCCAACATACCCGTATTTCCTGATCAGCCGGTCGTTTTCATCGTCTTCGCCGAACTTCCTGACACCCGGTGCGATAACGACCAGTTCGCCGCCGTTATCTATCGCCATCCGGGTCCTGTAGACGGCCTTGTTGCCAAGCCAGGTGCTCTTGAATTCTTTCTCGTCGAGGTATACGACCACCTTTTTCAGCGGCTTGTCCACGAAGATGATGTTTTTACGCTGGCTGAGCTTCACCGCTTCCTCGAATATCCGCCGGCCGGTGCCCGCAAACAGGCCGTGGATAGCCACTTCGCCGTTGGTCTGGGTCGTCACTGTCAGTGCATACATCAGCGGCAGACCGCTGAGGAAATGCTCCTGGGCATAGTCAAACACCTTTCGTACAGGAGTGTGGTCACGCCCCATGATCCTCTCGATCCCATAGAAAGCGCCTAGCATGTGGGACTGGTTTATCATGCTGCTGCCGCCGCACCCTACGAATATGTTCTTGCTGTAATTGGCCATGCCGACCACTTCATGCGGCACCACCTGGCCGATGGAAATGATCAGGTCGTACGTTCCGTCCACTATGCGCCTGTTCACTTCCACATCCACCGGGTCAGATACCAGCCCTTCTGAGACCTGCGCCACATAATCCGCAGGGACCTGTCCGATCTTCACCACAGCTTTTCTCCAGTTGTGGACGATGAACGCGTCGTGGGGAATGCCCATCCCGAAGAACTCATTGATCTCGGCCGGCGTCATCGGCTCATGGGTCCCAAGGGCAGGCATGATATCGATATGGCAGGTATCTTTGAGCATCTCATAATACATACCCGTGATGCGCCCCGCGCCTGAATGCATCCTTGTGAAGTCGGGCGGAATCAGTAGAACCTTTTTCGGATGCCCGATGCTTTTTATGCACTGCCTGATGCTCAATTCCAGGGCTCCCCTGAGTTCATGATCGCTTATACCTTTATCAACGGTGCTCTTTTCTTTTTTTTCGCCATTACAGACATCATCAATGACGATGATATCGTCCATAACGACTGCTTTGTTGACGATGCTTTCCATAACAAGTACCCTTTCGGATCAGATAACCTGTTGTATTTGAGATGACCCGTTTTATATGAACTGTTACTGCCACGGTTTGCTGCACAGGCAACTGTGCCAAACGATCCGTGCAGTTGTATTATTAAGCTCCACGCTTATACGTTATATGCGGAAGCTGAAGTCTTGCCGCCGTGCTCAGTCCAGTTGAAGTGGAAGAACTCTCCGCGCGGCTTGTCTGTTCGTTCAAACATATGGGCCCCGAAATAGTCCCTTTGTGCCTGCAGCAGATTGGCGGGCAGCCTTTCGCTCCTGTAGCTGTCGAAATATGCAAGCGCACTGGACATTGCCGGCGCCGGGATGCCATGCATCACAGCGGTTGCCACTGCCTTGCGCCAGTCTTCCTGGTATTTTTCGAGTATATCTTTGAAATACGGTGCAAGCATAAGATTAGCCAAGTCCGGATCCTTGTCGTACGCTTCCTTGATCCTGTGCAGGAACTGGGCCCTGATTATGCAGCCGCCCCTGAATATCATCGCGATCATGCCGAAATCAAGCTCCCAGCCATATTCCTGCGCCGCAGCTTTCATAAGAGCGAAGCCCTGCGCATAGGAGCATATCTTGCTGGCATACAGCGCACGCCTTACGGATTCGACAAAGCTCTTCCTGTCACCGTCGAATGCACCAATGGAAGGTCCTTTGAATACTTTGCCTGCCGCGACCCTTTCATCTTTGATTGCGGAAATACAGCGGGCAAAAACCGCTTCCGTTATGACCGGTGTGGAAATTCCAAGGTCCAGGGCGCTCTTGCTTGTCCATTTTCCCGTGCCCTTCTGGCCGGCCTTGTCCAGGATGACCTCCACCATCGGTTTGCCTGTTTCCGGGTCGATCTTCGTGAATATGTCGCTTGTTATTTCGATCAGGTAGCTGTCAAGCTCGCCCCTGTTCCATTCTGCAAATACCTCATGGAGTTCCTGTGCCGTCATTCCAAGGATATTCTTCAACAGGAAGTATGCTTCGCAAATCAACTGCATATCGCCGTATTCGATCCCGTTGTGGACCATCTTCACATAATGTCCGGCGCCGTCCGTCCCTATATATGTACAGCACGGATCTCCGTTCACCTTAGCGGCTATGGCCGTAAGTATGGGGGCAACCATGTCATAGGTTTCCCTTTCGCATCCGGGCATGATGGCGGGACCCCTCAGCGCCCCTTCCTCGCCGCCGGAAACGCCGGTGCCGACGAACCTGTAGCCCTCGGACTCCAGTTCCCTGCTCCTCCTGATCGTGTCGCCGTAGAAAGAGTTGCCGGCATCTATTATGATGTCGCCCTTCGAAATATACTTCTTCAGTTGACCGATCATGTCGTCCACCGGGTTGCCGGCCTTGACCATTATGATGATCTTCCTCGTGGTCTTCAGCGAATTTACGAATTCCTCCAGGCTGTACGTTCCGCAGATCCTTCTGCCCTCTACCTCATCCATCATCTCATCGGTCTTTTCCCTCGACCTGTTGTATACCGAGACCGAAAAACCCTTGCTCTCTATGTTCATCGCAAGGTTCTTGCCCATTACCGCAAGACCGATAACTCCTATATCCTGTTTTTCCATGGACCGATCACTCCTTCCGAGCCATTTTATCCTGTATATATCAAATATCTGTTCAAAATCGTTAGACACCGCCGCTGCCGGCTGCCAAACCCCTTTCAGCAGAAAATCCGGCCAACTGATTATGCCTCTTTCAATGGTAACTTCCGATCATCAGGTTGCGCCTCTGTCGGCAGGTGCCGCTTTCTGCAACGGAAATATCTGATTAGTCTGTGCGCCTCTATCAGAAAGCGCCGCTTCTGCAACAGCGCCGGCAAAGTGTTCAAACTCCCGAAAATGCCGAGAATCCGCCGTCCACAGGCACAACGATGCCGGTAACGAACCGGGACGCATCCGAACAAAGCCATATGAGCGTACCAATGAGATCATCCGGCTGACCCAGCCTGCCCACCGGCGTATGTTCGATGATGGTCTTACCTCTTTGCGTGAATCCGCCAGTTTCGGGATCCGTCAGCAAAAACCTGTTCTGCTCGGTCAGGAAGAAGCCCGGCGCGATGGCGTTCACTCGTATTTTGTCACCATATTTTTTTGCCAGATCGACAGCCAGCCACTGCGTGAAATTGCTCACCGCCGCCTTTGCGGCCGAGTAGCCCGGTATGCGGGTCAGCGGCCTGAACGCATTCATCGATGATATGTTGATTATCACGCCGCCATTCCCGTTCTTCACCATTTCACTGCCGAACACCTGCGACGGAAGCACGGCGCCCGCCATCAGGTTCAGCTTCACCACTTTGTCGAGCATCCCGGCGTCCAGGTCGAAAAAGGATACCTCGTCCGACGTTGTGGCACCTTTCATGTTCCCTCCGACTGCATTGACAAGTATGTCGACTCTTCCGAAGTCACCAAGTATGGCCGATGCCGCTGCTTTGATGCTTTCAATGTCCATAGCGTCGACTCTGAATGCCTTAACCGCGGGCATTTCCGCCGAGCTTCCTGTTGTCTTTTCCCCGGCCGCTTTTAAGGTGACCGAATCAACTACCGCCTGCGCTCTTTCCGGGTCAAGGTCGCAAACTGCCACGTCAGCGCCCGCATCGACAAGTCCCTTTACCATGGCAGCGCCAAGTACTCCGCCGCCTCCAAGCAGCACAGCTTTTCTCCCTTTCAGACTGAACAGATCCATACTCTCCCTCCCCGGTCACGTTATGATTAAACGTGTCGAAAACGTATATGTGTACTGTGTCACGCATGTCCATAAACGCACATGCCTGCCTGTAACCATTATAAATCAACGCGCATCGATAATCCTTGCTATTATTGCCCGCAAATATGAAAATATTGCTCAAAGGCTGCCTCTTCATTGAAAACTGCCCAGTACTATATTACTATAAAGATGTACTGGAATAAAAACATTTTTGTCAAGTGCAAACTCACTGATTAGGTTTGATCAACACATAACGAATATTTGCCGGGGGGATTAAAAAATGCAGTTAAAAAGCGACTATACATATGCGCTTGTGGCGCCTACAAGCATGGGTGTGAGGATAACTCCGTTCCACCGCCAGCCGGTCCATACCAGCAACCTGTACGTCATGCAGGCTACCAGCGCAGAATCGAATGTTGTCAATATTTCGGCGTCTCTTGGCATGAGAGTCAAACTGCTGACCACATTTGTCAAGGACAGTGAAATAGCTATGTTCATAAAAAGCGAACTGCGGAGGCGCAATATCGAATTTGAGGGGCCTGAAGTTCCGCAGGGCGGACCCTGGGGCTTCCGGCACCAGTTCAATATCGCCGACAGCGGTTACGGGATGAGGGGCCCGCGCGTACTGAACGACCGCGCCGGAGAAGTCGGGAGGACGCTGAACTCAGGGGATTTTGACATCGACCGCATATTCGGGACGGAGGGTGCTGCAATACTGCACCTCTCAGGCCTGATCGCCGCGCTGTCGCTCAACACCGGCCAGTTCTGCATCGATCTTGCAAAGGCGGCCAAACGGAATGGTACAAAGGTGAGCTTCGACCTCAACTACAGGGCTTCGTTCTGGGTAAACCGCAAGGATGAACTCCGGGATATATTCTCGCAGATAGCTTCTCTTTCGGATATACTGATAGGCAATGAAGAAGATTTCCAACTGGCGCTGGGCATTGAAGGACCTGAAGCGGGAGGAACGGATCTTGATAAAAAGACAGACAGCTTCAAGCAGATGATCGAAAGGGTCAGAAAAACATATCCCAATGTGTCAGTGTTCGCCAACACCCTGCGGCAGGTACAGAACGCCAATTCCCACCTGTGGGGCTGCATAATGCTGCATGATGACAAATGGTACATAACAGAGCCGCGGGAGATCCCCGTGTATGACCGCATAGGCGGCGGCGACGGTTTTGTCGGCGGCCTGCTGTATGCGATACTGAAAGGCTGGGAACCGGAGAAATGGCCGCAGTTCGCCTGGGCGACAGGCGCGCTGGTCGTCACCGTTCCCGAGGATTACGGCCAGCCCGTTGATGAAGCACAGGTCTGGAGCATTTACAAGGGGAACGCCCGGGTAAAAAGGTAAAATTATAAAAAACTTCCGGAAGCAGACCAAACTTCCGGAAGTTTTTTAGTTATTGTCAAAGCCAAACTGTTTTTCCGGCTTCTACCCTGCATGCTTCACCATCAACACTGATCCATACATCCAGTGCAGACGGGTTGAACACTGTTTTCCTGTCGACGCTGAACTTCAGGCTCTTCATTGCCCTGACGTAGTCTGCGATCTCGATGTTGGTCGCGTACCATACGTCCTCGTCACCGGATACCGTTTTACAGAACTCTTCGATGAGGTCCCAGTTTTTATCCCATTCGAATTCAAAACTGTGTCCCCAGACATACAGCAGGGGCATCTGGGCCCACTTGCCTGTTTTTTTGAAGGCTTCGGCCTTTTCCATCAAGCCCTGCTTGTGATGGCATGTTGGATGCCATGCCAGGAAATTGTCCGGAAGCTGGAAGCCATTATGGGAATTAACAGTCCTGCAATACTCTATGCCTAGAGAAGGAAGCAATTCGATGAGTTCCTGGCTGTACGCACCAAACGGATACGACATCCCCCGAACAGGATACCCGGCTAGTTCCTCAAGGTTCTTTCTGTCTTCAAGCACCTCCGTCGCAGCAAGATCTCCGGGCAGGATCGTCAGATACGGATGATTCACTGTATGCGCCGATATCTCGTGGCCTGTGAACAGGTCTCTTATCTCAGATGCCTTCAGGAATACATCCGTGTCGAACCTGCCAGAGTTCAGATGGAACGTGCCCCTAATGCCGTACCTGTTGAATATTTCAACAAGCCTTCTGTCGTGGATCTGCCCGTCATCATAGCTCATGGTCAG
>JAAZKL010000358.1 GCA_012799845.1 Clostridiaceae bacterium | reverse complement strand
TGGGTGCGCGGTTGACGCTGGTGCGGCTGCGGACTCCGATGCAGCAAAACATAAATGTGTGGTGGATGCCGGTACGGCAGCAGCCCCAGATGCTGCAAACCATGAGTACGCGGTGGATGCCGGTGTTGCTGCGGATTCTGGCGAACAGGTGCACGTATGTACGGCTGACAGCGACGGGAGATGGGGAGTATTACTGCAGCCGATTAAGGCAGGTGGCCCATATACCATGACGGTCAGCGCAGTTGCTGAAGATGATGCCGAAGCTGCGGAACCAATTGAAGAGCCAACTGCAGAGAAAGCAGCGGAGCCAATTGATGAAGCAACTACAGAAAAAGCGGCTGAACCAATTGCAGAGCCAGTTGCAGAGAAAGCCGAAGATCCAACCGAAGAGCCAGCTGCAGCGCTGATTTCAAAGCCTGTCAGAGATCAGATCATTGTGTCTGATATACTGGCCGGCGACGTCTGGGTTTGCTCGGGCCAGTCGAACATGCAGACGCCTGTTTTAAGGGTCATCGAACTGTTTGGAAAGGAAATAGCTGAATCATGCAGCAGCGAGATCAGGTATTTCCATGTCCCGGAACGGTATGATTTCAATAAAAAGTATGATGACCTGGAAAGCGGGAACTGGGTTTGCTGTGACACCCCTGAAAAAGTGATGCTTTTTTCTGCTTTGGCGCTGTTTTTTGCAGCCGAACTCCATAAGAGATACAATGTTCCCGTTGGGATCATCAATTCAAGTGTCGGAGGATCTCCGATCGATGCGTGGATGAGCGAGGAGTCGCTTGCAGATTGGCCGGATCGCCTTGAGGAACTGGCCAGGTGCAAGGATGATGCGTATGTGGAGAAAGTAATGAAGGATAACGAGGCGGTCATGTCCCAGTGGTTCAGCCGGTTGGACCGGCTCGACACAGGCCTTGACAGATCTGGAGCGCCCTTGTTCTGCGGGGGAATTGATATGCCGGGCAAAGCTGCTGCATCATCAGAAAGTACTGAAACCCAGGAAACGGCTGATACATCGCAGGAGGCTGATACATCGCAGGAGGCCGATATGTCGGTGGCGGCCGATTTACCAGGGGTGGCCGATTTACCAAGGGTGACCGACTCACCAGGGGTGGCCGAGACATCGGACTGGACCGGTATAAATATCCCGATAAGCTGGGCGGATGCCGGATTGAAAGATTTCTACGGTTCCATATGGCTCAGGAAGTCGTTCGTCCTTCCCGCCGAAGCCGCTGGGAAAGAGGCGATACTCCGGCTTGGGGTCATTGTAGACAGTGACGTTGTTTTTGTCAACGGGGTCCAGGTGGGAACCGTTACATACCGTTACCCGCCGAGAAAGTATGTGATACCGGCGGGGATCACAAAAGAAGGCGTGAATACCATTATTATAAGGGTGGTCAGTAATTCGGGGGACGGCGGCTTTATTGAGGATAAGCCATACAAGATCGAGGCAGGCGGAATTGTGATCGATCTGACCGGCAGATGGGAATACAGGATCGGCGCAGTTATGGAAGATCCACTGCCTGAACCCGTGTTTTTCAGTTGGAAGCCTGCCGGGCTGTATAACGGAATGCTCGCTCCGCTGCATCATTATGCGGTAAAGGGCATAGCATGGTACCAGGGTGAATCTAACACACATAAAGCAGAGGAATACTTCGGCCTGTTCGAAAGAATGATCGGCAGTTGGAGAAAAGCATGGGGTTACGACCGCCTTCCGTTCCTGTACGTGCAGCTTCCCAATTTCCAAAGGGCCGTCAGCGAGCCGGGTCCCAGCGAGTGGGCGCAGCTAAGAGAGGCGCAGTTGGAAGCACTTTCGCTGCCTGATACCGGAATGGCTGTGGCGATAGATGCCGGTGAGTGGAACGATATCCACCCGCTGGATAAAATGACCGCGGCAAAGAGGCTCGCTCTTGCCGCATACAAGGTCGCATACGGAGAGGACGTCATATCTTCCGGGCCGGTCTATAAGGATATGGTGAAGGAAGGAAACCGCATCATTGTCAGGTTCAGGGAACCTACCGGAGGGTTGGTGTCTGTCGATGGCAAACCGCTGAGGCATTTCGCCGTGGCAGGTCCCGACCGCAGGTTCGTATGGGCTGAGGCACAAATAGAGGGCGACTGCGTTGTCGTATGGAGTAAAAAGATAAAGGACCCTGTTGCGGTGCGCTATGCATGGGCCGACAATCCGGAGGGGGCAAACCTTTACAATAAAGCGGGCCTGCCTGCTTCGCCGTTCAGGACTGATGACTGGGAGTAATTAAACTGTAGCCGGACAGATATAATTTGACTGTGGCCGAAAAGGTGTTATTCCAACTGTAGTCGGACATATACGGCTCTGACTGTAGCCGGACAGATATGATTCTAGCTGTGGCTTGACAGATACGACTCTGACTGTGGCTTGACAGTTACGATTAAAAAATACGCGGTCATGACCATCATGACCGCGGTTTGTTGTAATTCAAGCCAGCCATCCAACTATCTTCTCCAAGCCAACCATCCAACTATCTTCTCCAAGCCAGCCATCCGACTATCTTCTCCAAGCCAGCCGTCCGCTTTATTCGGAGGAATGGCCGTACTCGGTTTCAAGGGCCTTGTATTCTTTTGCGACAGCTGCTACCAGGTCATCCCATGATACGCCCCATTTGGCAAGGTATTTTATGGGGTCGACGTGGTCCGTGCCGCCCAGGTATTTGGATACATGATAATGTCCCCAAAGCGTTCCCGACTTGTCAGACTTCGCCGAAGTTACTCCGAGTTGGTTGATAAAGAGATATTCGGCGGCTCTTCTGACAAGTTTTTTGTATGAAGCCTCGAAGTCGCTCCGCGTATACTCGTGGCAGAGCTCCAGGTGGATGAACCTGTCGTTGGCTACCTTCCCGGCTCCCCATGCCTTGTAATCCGGATCGGCGACCTGGATGATCTCGTCTGCGTCTATGAATTCATGCACAAAAGCGTTCTTCCAGTTGATTTTTACATAATTTGCTTCCAGCCTGGCATTGTCTCCGGGATTGTCTGTGTAATGGATGACAACGCCTTCGTATTTGCCTACTCCTTTAAGGTATGGCGTCTTCGGGAGCTCCGGCACCCAGCTCCTTTTGACCCTGTACATGGGCTTGATTTCAACGGGGGTGACCGGTCCCTGATCACCGCCCCTGGAGGAGTGCTCATTCTGCTTGATGAGTCTTTCTATCAGGGATAACGTTGTTTTATCCGCTACGCCATGGGGCTCG
>JAAZKL010000039.1 GCA_012799845.1 Clostridiaceae bacterium | reverse complement strand
GTGGCAGGAGACGTACGGTCATTGAGGGGATAAAGAGTCGGATCCGACTTGAGAACGGCGCTTTCTCCCTGTACATACAAAGATTCGCCGCCATAAACCTCGTATCCCTTTTCTCTCCACTCCTTCAGTTTCTCTTCATATGTCCTGACCGTTTCATACTGGGTGATCTTCAATGTCCCGATCACCATCGGCTCCTTCACGGATACGAGCTTCAGTGTATTCCTGCCCTTCTTGAAATAGAACAGATAGGGCTCGTTGTAGTAGCCCATATAATCATTGAAATATGAAGCCTGCCAACAGGGCTGCTCTACCTGGCGCGGCCTCATGTCATTATCGCGGTTGTCCCGCTTTATTTCCTCGGCATCGACCCAAACTCTTGAAAAAGTGATATGCTTCGCATCATTGAAAGGACATGAACCGTTTATCCATACTTCGCGTTCGATTGAGGCGCTGCGGCCTTCGATGGGAAAATATTCGATAAAGAGACTGTAGAATCCTTCCCGGGGAACATCCACTTCCCAGGTTACATATCCCTGCTCATCGGTCCTGATCGACTTTCCCGATGAGCCTTCAAAATTATCAAGTATCTCAACATCCATATCGGTGTCGATATATCTGTCAACTTCTATTTCAATTTCGATCTGGGGTTTTTCAGCATTGGGATAGCCGGAAATATAATTTTCATATGTATCGGTTCGCCGGATGGCGAGACTGCTTTCAGATCCTGTGTCTGCCGATGCAGAAGCAGCAATGTTTTCCCCTGAAATACATGTACCTGAAAAAACGGATGCAAAGACAAGAACAACAGCCAACAGCTTCGATACATTGCGCAGAGCTATCCTCTTCCTCATAAATACAGCCCCTTATTCATTTCGTATTTATATGCAACAAAACATTATCGTACATAATGCATCAGCATATTTAACATTACTGAAAAAACGCCAGAGATAATGGAAGTAAATATTTGCATCATATAAAAATTAGTATCTTAAATAGGCCGCATCTTTTGATTATTATTGGTACATGAATATTGGTACATGAACTATTATAGTTTTACTTTCCGCCCATGTCAATCACAAATTGCCCGGAAGCCTCAAAACCGGACTTATAAAGCATTGTAAAACAGCAATAAGGCATGTTGCGAGCATTACAAAAGCATTACGTACACTTTACAAACGTGTGTTGTGTAATATTATTTCCATCATCATTTAATGTTACGCAATCGGGCCGCGCCTGCATTTCGTCGGCTCTGCATCCACAATATTATATGGTGTATTTGTTAGGGCAGTTCTCACACGAATTATACGGTATATGTTGTATAACAGTTCTCACCCGTATTATATGGCATATGCCATGTGGCTGCTTTGCCCCATATTATATGGCTTATGCTTATGACTGCTCTGCCCCATATTATATGACTAATGCTATATGGCAGTTCTGCCCCGTTTTAGTGCAGCATTATTATAAAAACACACGCGGCCTGTATAAAATCTCATGCTATTTCCCTTGTATCAATATTTTATTTTTGCTAAAGTAGGGTTAAAACATTTTGACATAAAGCTTGCAAAGGAGTGTGCCTTTTGCCTTTTGACGGGGTAGTCGCAAAATGCATAGTGCAGGAACTGACGGCAGAGCTTGCGGGAGGCCGGATAGATAAAGTGCTGCAGCCTGAATCAGACGAAATAGTGCTGGCTGTGAGGGCGCACAATAAAAACCGCAGGCTGCTCCTGAGCGCCAGTCCCAGGTACCCGAGGATCCATCTTACTGAGACAGTAAGGGAAAACCCTCCGGTCCCTCCCGCTTTCTGCATGCTCCTGAGAAAACACCTCACCAGGGGCAGGATCGTTTCGTTCGAGTTCAACGACTTCGAAAGGATCATAGGCCTGAACATCGAAGCGGTCAGCGAACTTGGAGATTACTCGTCCAAAAAACTCATTATAGAAATAATGGGAAGGCACAGCAATATCATATTGCTCAATGATGCAGGAAAGATACTGGACTCCATAAAACATGTGGACTCGGACATCAGCAGCGTCCGGGAAGTCATGCCGGCAAGGCAGTACATGCCGCCTCCTTCACAGGATAAACTCTCCCCCTCCGGTTTGGATATGATAAAACTGACGGAGTTTCTCGATTCATCAGGTAAAAGCATCGAAAGGTTCCTGCTTGACAACATAAAAGGCTTCAGTCCGCTTTTATGCCGCGAAGTCTGCTGGCGCGCGGATATCGACGGCCAGAGGCGCGCAGCAGGACTTTCGGACAGGGAACGCATTTCACTTTCGGAGGCGCTGTGCTCTGTTATTGAAGAAATAAGGAACGACGCATACCGTCCTGCTGTCTATTACGAAGATGAGCAGCACCAGGTCCCTCACGATTTCCACTGTCTTGACATAAAGCAGTTTGTCTTCAGGGAGCAGTTTGACTCCATCAGCCAGGTACTCGACAAATTTTATGACTCGCGCGACAAGGCTGAGCGGCTAAGGACAAAGAAAGCCGACCTGTATAAAGTGCTGAGCAATTCCATCGACCGTTGCGCCAAAAAACTCGCGATCCAGCAGGATGCCCTTAGGGAGGCGGCTGACAGGGAAAAACTCAGGCTTTACGGGGAACTGATCACCGCCAACATATATGTGATACCGAAAAACACAAAAAATGTGCAGCTTATGAACTATTACAGCGAAAGCGGAGAATATGTCGAGGTCCCTCTCGACCCTGACCTCACGCCCCAGGCAAACGCGCAGTTCTACTTCCGCAAATACGCAAAAGCGAAGAGCACATATATAAATACGTCCCGTCAGCTGGAGCAGACGCAAAGCGAACTCGACTACCTGGAAAGCGTCCTTCAGATGCTGGACAACTGCACGTCCCTGCAGGAGATCGATGAAGTCAGGCAGGAACTTGTGGACCAGGGCTACATGGCACAGAAGCGCAGGCGGCACGACAAAAAGGACCCGGCTGCGACAAAGCCTTTCCATTACAGATCCTCGGACGGATTCGACATACTCGTCGGAAAGAACAACATCCAGAATGACCGCCTGACTCTAAGGACCGCCCGGTCTGCCGATATCTGGCTCCATACGAAGGCTGTCCCCGGCTCCCATGTAATTATCAGAAGGAACGGCCGCGACATCCCGGACAGGACCATCGAGGAGGCAGCCGTCATAGCCGCATGGCACAGCAAGGCCAGGATGTCCTCAAACGTCCAGGTGGATTACACCATGGTGAAAAATGTAAGCAAGCCCAACGGCTCAAAGCCCGGAATGGTGATATACACTAACTATAAAACAGCCGTTGTGACACCGGACCAGTTGCTGGTTGAGAGACTCAGGGCATAGAACTCCTACGGGCAGGATCATCTGCTTTATTGCATTCGAGTTTATTGCAATCATACAGGATACAGTGTAATTTGATTTATGATAACTGATTTTTCAGGCAATCTAAGTAATTCAGCAATGGAGGCATATAACATGGAAAAAGACAGCGTTGATCTGAACAGCAGAAGTACTGAAATGAAGAACAACAGTGCTGAAATGAGATCGGCCGCAGAAAAGGCAGAGAAATATATCCGAAAAGCCATGGATATGGGCGCCGACCACGCCGTATTCTTCAGGACAGGTGACATCGAGTTCGATCCTCGGTCCCTGCTCAAATGCATGTTCGGCTGCGCCTCATGGGGCAAAGACCACACCTGCCCGTCAAGGCCGGGCGCGCTGAAACCATGGGAATACGAGCAGATATTCAGGAAATACAGCTGGGGCGTCATAATACATTCCCACAACAAGAAAATCTCACAGGACATCTCGTTCGCAATAGAAAGCGAGGCTTTTACCGACGGTTATTACATGGCATTTTCTCTCAGCGATTGCGCTATCTGCGCGGAATGCTGCGGACCGAAGGGAAAACCCTGTGCCGATCCCAGGAAAGCAAGGCCTGCATTCCACAGTGTCGGCATAGATGTTTTTAAAACAGTCAGGAAGTTCGGTTTGCCAATAGAAACGCTCAAAAGCGAATCCGACGAGCAGAACTGGTACTCGGCAGTGTTTATCGAGTAATTCCCGACGGTATTTAACGAGTAATGCCCAGCGGCATTTGTCGAGTAATGCCCGGTGGTATTTGTCGAGTAATGCCCGGTGGTATTCAACAGTTTATAAATCAACCTTTACATTATCATGATAATCAGGTACATTCAACATGATAATCGTGTTGATAACCGGTACATTCATCATGGTGATCGCGATGATAACCGGTATATTCATCATGATAATTGCGATGATAACCGGTATATTCATCATGATAATTGCGATGATAGCCAGGTTAATAACCAGGAAGTCTACAGATTGTCATCAGACAAACTGAAAACAAAATATAGGAGTGGTTGCAATGGTATCAGAAAAAATGCTCACAAATTTAAAAAGGTCATCATGGATCAGATCCATGTTTGAACAGGGAGAAAACCTCCGTAAAAAGTACGGGGCTGACAACGTATTCGACTTTTCGCTTGGGAACCCTGATCTTGAGCCCCCCCAGACAGTCAAGGATGCATTGAAAAAGGCAGTACTTTCGGACACCCCCAAAATGCACGGCTATATGAGCAATGCGGGCTACCTGGATGTCAGGGCTGCTGTTGCTGCAAAGCTGCGCCAGGCCAAAGGCGTTCCTGTGGAAGCTGCACATGTGGTTATGGAATGCGGCGCAGGCGGAGCTATGAACGTTGTGCTCAAGACCATCCTGAACCCGGGCGAGGAAGTCATCGTACTTGCTCCTTATTTCGCGGAATACATGTTTTACATAGACAACCACGGCGGTGTTCCGGTCACCGTTAACACTGACCGGGAGACGTTCCAGCCAGACGCACAAAAAATCTATGACGCCATAACGCCGAAGACCAGGGCCATAATAATCAACTCTCCCAACAACCCTACAGGCGTAATATACAGCCGTGACTCTCTTGTAAAAATTTCTGAAGTCATCGAAAAAAAGCAAAAAGAATTCGGTACCAGCATTTGCGTCATATCCGACGAGCCTTATGACAAAATTGTGTATGATGGCGCCGAAGTCCCGTCGATGTTCGAGATCTTCAAAAACTCCATCATCGTCAACTCATACAGCAAATCACTTTCGATTCCAGGTGAAAGGATCGGCTTCATCGCAGTAAATCCCAGGATCAGCGACACCTCGGCGCTGATGGACGGGCTTATTTTCTCCACGAGGACCCTGGGGTTCGTCAACGCCCCTGCCCTCTTCCAGCGTATACTTCCTGAATCCCTCGATGCACAGGTGGCTGTCGAAGTGTATAAGAAAAGGCGCGACATGCTCTATGACATCATCACAAAAGCCGGTTTCAAATGCCTCAAGCCCCAGGGCGCATTTTACCTCTTCCCGCAGTCGCCTGTGGAAGATGACGTCAAGTTCTGCAATGAAGCGCTTAAACATAACCTGATCATCGTTCCCGGAACAGGATTCGGATTCAGGGGCTTCTTCAGGCTGGCATACTGCGTTGATGAAAAGACGATAGTCAACTCACAGAAAGCCTTTGAGGCGCTTGCTGCAGAGTATAGGTAAGTCTGGCAGGCTTAGTTGGTGGGTTTGGCAGGTTTGGTTCGATAAGCATCTTGCACGAAGTATATTTGCAAAAGGCAGGAAGGCGGTTAGGGACTGCTGTAAGATTCTGTTTGCAGCAGTCCGGTACGGTGCTGTTGTCTGTACTTGTGTCTGTACTTGTGTCTGTACTTGTGTCTGTACTTGTGTCTGTACTTGTGTCTGTACTTGTGTCTGTATCTACTGCATGCGACTGCTTTATACGCACGTGACTGCTGCATACACATGTGACTGCTGCATGTGACTGCTGCATGTGACTGTTGCATACGCATGTCACTGCTGCATGTGACTGTTGCATACGCATGTGACTGTTGTTTGTGTCTTAAAAATGTGAATCTCAGGCAAAAGATGTGAATCTCGGTCAAGAGAACCGTCCGAGACTGCTGAAAAAGTCTGGAGGGGATTAAGTACCAAAACTACTGCAAGTTAATAGTGCATGATTTGTAACTGCAAGCTGACAGTGCCTGGTTTCTTATACTCTCTTTTTGCCGCCATAGCATTTTCCGATATAAAGAGGAGGATGTACAAAAAAAAGAGGAAGGTATATAAAAAAGAAGAGAAGGGTGTACAAAAATTGGATTGTTGCAAGCCAAAACAGACGGCATTTTGAATTTTTTCAATAAATTAGTTGTCATAATTTTGAATAGAGCTCATTATGTAATTTTCCTTTTGATAGCGCAGCCAATTAGACACACAACACTCAAAATTTTGTACACCCTCCTGATATGTCACAAGAACTGTCTGGGACTACTGTAATAGCCACATCTTCGAGAAATCAAGTCCTGAAACCTGCATAACTTCGTTGTTATTTAAAAAAGCAGTACTTTTTCAGCTGTCTCAAACCATCTCTTTGCCTAAGTACAAGGCGCCATACTATTCCCTTGACAATATCACGAGCAACAGCCCGTCCTTCACTTCGACATATGCTTCATCGTCCACAAACACATTGCTGATGCCGCGGGAAGAGCCCATCCTGAGCACGGCTCCGTCCAACGGGTAATAGAGGCCGCGGGTCGAGACTCCCGAGGCGTCGCCGCCGAAGGGCACCAGTGAAACAAAGACGCCGTCCTCCCGCTTCAGTCTTATGCTTCCGTTGTACAGTCCTGTGCTGCCATTATTCAGGCTTATGCTGTCTTTATTCAGGCTTATGCTGTCTTTATTCGGGCTTATGCTGCCGTTGTTCTGGCTTATGTTGCCGTTGTCCAGGCTTATGCTGTCGTTGTTCAGCCCTATGCTTCCGCTGTTCAGGCTTATGCTGATACTGTTCAGCTTTATGCTGCCGCTGATAAGCCGTATCTCATTCTTTTCGTCGGCGATGATGCCCTCGACATTCGCATCGTGGAGCTTCTTCAATAAAAAAAGGTTGGATATGGAATGATCCAGCCTCGATCCGAATGAGCCGAGCAGGATGACCCTGCTGCATCCACTTTTTATCGCTGTTTCAACGGCGAGTTCGCTATCCGTCATGTCCTTTTCCACGGGATAGCGTAATATCTCCGCTCCCGCAGCTTCGAGTTCTCTGAAATCTCCTCTGTCTATCGAATCGAAATCACCCAGGACGATGTCGGGCACGATGCCCAGCGCTTTGCAGTGGCGCGCTCCGCTGTCCGCGGATATGACAATGTCCGCGCCTCTGCAGTATTTTCCAGCACGGTTATAGTCTTCTATCCTGCCTCCGCAGATGATCACACCTGTCATATGTTTATCCTGCCTCTGTAGATGATCATGCATGTCATATGCCTGTCCTGCCTTCGCAGATGATTATACCTGTTCTGTCTCCTCAGATGATCACCCTGTCATATATGGCCGCCGTAAGCTTTTTGCCTCAGGCTGCTGATCATTTCCTCTGCGTCAGGTGCGCCGAAAATAGTCGTACCGGCGACGATAACATTTGCTCCGGCCTGAGTGACATCCCATATGTTCGAAAGGTCGATCCCCCCGTCGACCTCGATATCAAGCTTCATTCCGCGCTTTACTGCTGTCTGCCTCAGTTCGCGTATCTTGTCAGTCATGCTCTCTATATACTGCTGCCCCCCGAATCCAGGATCCACTGTCATCAGCAGCACCATATCCACGCTTCCCAGTACAGCGTCGAGCGCATTCAGCGGGGTGGCAGGGTTAAGCACTACGGACGGCCTTGCCCCGCATTCCTTTATCATCTCGATCGTACGGTGCAGATGCGGATTATTCTCAACATGTACTGAAATGATATTGGCGCCGGCATCCACAAAATCGCTGATATAGCGGTCCGGCTCCTCTATCATGAGATGTACGTCGAACGGAAGTTCCGTAACTTTTCTCAGGCTCTTTATCACAAGCGGACCTATGGTTATGTTCGGTACAAAATGTCCGTCCATGACATCAAGATGGATCATATCGGCACCGGCTCTCTCGACCCTGGAAATCTCTTCTCCAAGTCTCGAAAAGTCCGATGCCAGTATAGACGGTGCGATTTTAATCATCGTTCTTCATCCCTTTCCTGCCGTTTTTTCGATACTTTGCTTCGTCTTCCTGCTTCAATGCCTTGTATAGTTCGGTAAAGCGGACATATCTCCCTTTTTCCGCCGCTCCTTCCTCAACGGCCTTCTTCACGCCGCAGTCAGTCTCATATACGTGGCTGCAGCCTGTGAACCTGCATTTCGGGATATGCTCCGCAAATTCAGGATATAAGAACTGAAGCCGGTCATGCCCGATGCCTGCGAGTTCAAATGAACTGAAACCGGGAGTGTCAACAAGATATCCTCCCCCGGGAAGCTCAATGAGTTCGGCATGTCTGGTGGTATGCCTGCCTCTTTCAATCTTTTCGCTGATATTTCCGGTCTTCATCACAACGGTATCCATGATCCTGTTGAGCAATGTCGACTTTCCGACTCCGGACTGGCCTGCAAATACCGATATACGCCCTTTCAGGGCTTCCTTCAGCCTATTGAAGCCTTCTGCTTCCATGAAGCTGGTCTCGATAACATCGTAACCTGCCTTTATGTACGGCTCCCGCAGCCTGTCCCGTTTGCCGTCTTCATCCAGGTCGATCTTGTTGATGCAGACGACCGCCCTGATTCCCTTGTCCTCTGCTGTCACAAGTAT
>JAAZKL010000357.1 GCA_012799845.1 Clostridiaceae bacterium | reverse complement strand
TATGTCATCGATCCAGCCTGTATATACTCCTATTGGGCCTACAAGGCCGCAGGTCCCCATGCCTGAAGCCACCGACGGGCCGTTCATTTCAAGCCTGAATATGACTGTTGATATCGGGCCTGTGACAGCGCTGGCCAATATGGCCGGTATCCAAATCTTCGGATTCCGGACTATATTGCCCATCTGGAGCATCGATGTCCCAAGACCCTGGGAAACCAATCCGCCCCAGCGGTTTTCACGGAAGGATATGACGGCGAACCCCACCATATTTGCACAACAGCCTGCCAATGCCGCGCCGCCTGCCAACCCGGTCAGACCCAGAGCCGCGCATATGGCGGCGCTGCTGATCGGCAGCGTCAGCACGATCCCCACTATGACCGAAACTAAAATGCCCATGATGAATGGCTGCTGCTCAGTTGCCCACATTATGACCTCTCCGACCGAATTGGCAGCCACTCCTATGGCAGGCGCGATCAGCGCGGAAACGCCGACTCCCGTAAATATAGTTACCAGCGGAGTAACCAGTATATCGATCTTTGTCTCCTTGGAAATGGCCTTGCCGATCTCTGCGGCAATAATGGCGATAACAAGCACCGCCAAGGGCCCGCCGGCTCCTCCCAGCTTGTTTGCGGAGTGTCCCACCGCAGCCAGCGAGAAAAGTACCAGCGGCGGGCATTTCAAAGCGCACCCGATGGCAATGGCCATGGCCGGACCAGACATCTCAGAAGCAAATTTGCCTATTTCGTTCAGGAAAGCCAGCCCGGTCTGGGTACCTATCGTATTTATTATCGTACCGATCAGAAGCGAACAGAACAGCCCCTGCGCCATAGCGCTCATGGCATCTATACCGTAGAGACGGCCTGAAATGACTATCCCTTTCCTGTCAAGAAACGCACTTACCTTTTCAAAAAATAAGCGTATCCCCGATTTTGAACCCGCCTTTTCCATATGCATCTTCCCTCCACATTTCTCCATACACTGATAACAACAATGCAAAGATAACTGCACTTCGGTACAAAGAAATTATCAGACTCATATATTCACGGCATCATCGCAGCATGAGTTATTCATATTGCTACAATTTTATCCAAAATATCAAATTTGTCAATCCCGCTAATTTTTAAGGCAGGTTTATGAGGTTGATTCCTGGGTCTGTTCATAAGGTTAATTTTTGGGTATATTTGTGAGATTAATTTGGGGGTCTGTTTATAAGTTTAATTTTGGGTCTGTTTATGAAATCAGCTTGAGATACCTGTTACCATGTTGGCATAAAGAGCCCGTTCCACGTTGATTTCAATATATCGTTTCCGTGTCAGCTTCATAGCTCTCTCCTCTTCGCTTGCCCGACTTTAAGGCTGCTGCTTCTGCTATCGGTCTGCGACTTCCGTTATTGGGCTGCTGCTTCTGATGCAGCGCGTTTTCGTATCCTGTTGCGGGCATAGAAGAAGCTGCCCACCTGGCCCAGCCCGGCCAGCGACCATGTGATGGGGTAGCAGACGAAGAGCATGAATACTGAGCGATACCACGTGAAGAAAGTGGCAAGCCAGACGATCCTTAAGAGGCATGCGCCTATCAATGTGCAGAGCATGGGAAGTATGGAATAGCCCATCCCGCGTGTAAGGCCGGGGAATACGTTCATAACTCCGCAGGTGAAATAGGCGGCCATCATGATATACATGCGCTGCATACCAAGCTCGATAACATTCCGGTCTGACGTGTACATGCCAAGCAGCGGGCGCCCAAAGAGCAGTATGATCCCGCACAGTATGATCCATGTGGCAAATATCAGCACAGTACAGACCTTTGCGATCGTGTCGATCCTTTCGTATTTTTTCGCGCCCATGTTCTGGCCTGTAAAGGTAATGGCCGCATTATAATACGCATTCATCGTAGTGCCCGCGATACCCTCCACATTGCCGGCTGCAGAACTGGCGGCGACCATTGTGGATCCGAAAGAATTGACCGCAGACTGGATCAGGGTGTTGGATATGGAGAAAAGCGTACCCTGCAGCCCGGCAGGCACACCAACCCTCAGGATGATCTTAAGCTTCTGCCGGTCGATTCCCAGTCGCTTCGGTATAAAACGTATAGCCAGGCTGGTCCTGTATAAGCAGATCATTATAAGTAAAGCAGATAGATACTGCGAAATGACAGTAGCCCATGCCACTCCATCGACATCCATGCCCAGCACAGCCACAAAAAACAGGTTCAAAACCACATTGACAACACCGGAGATCACAAGGTAGTACATCGGGCGGCGGCTGTCACCCACAGCGCGCAGTATGGCCGCGGCAAAGTTGTACACCATGTTGGCCGGCATGCCCGCGAAGTAGATTCGCATGTATACTACAGACATGGAAATGATGTCATCGGGAGTGCCCATCATGACCAGCAAAGGTTCGCACAGGACCAGGCCTATCACCATTACGATCAGCCCGCCAATGATGCTGACAGCTACCGAAGTGTGTACAGACCGGCTCACATCTGCCGGATGGCCGGCGCCGTAATCCTGCGCCACTATGACGCTGGTACCCACAGACAGGCCCATGAACAGGTTAATGAGCAGATTGATGAGCGCCCCGGTGGCACCTACTGCCGCAAGTGCTTCTTTCCCCGAAAACTGCCCTATGACCATCATATCTGCAGCATTGAACAGAAGCTGCAGGATGTTCATCGCCATGATAGGCAACGCGAACACCAATATTTTGCTGAACAGCGGTCCGCTGCACATATCCCTGTCACGGTGTTTCAAATTGATCAACAAAACCTCTTCTTTCTACATTATTCTTTTGCAGGAAACCGGCCCTGTCATTATTGATAAATATCATAACACAACATGTGGTCCGGTTCCATGTAATATCCCGTGCAATATTTGTAAATTCTTATCCTGTTAGAGCAAGCACTCCTGGCAGTGCAACTGCTCCACGTGACGTGAAAAATCGAAAACACCGTCTCGTACAGCATATGAGACGGTGTTTTCAATAACCGGTATTTGTCAGGCTTTCTTATCAATAATTCTGCTTCCTGACCTCAAAGAAGCTCTTCGGATGTGCGCATACCGGGCAAACCTCGGGAGCTTTCTTGCCCATTACGAGATGTCCGCAGTTACGGCATTCCCAAATCGATTCCTCAGCTTTTTCAAATACCTGCTGCATTTCCACATTGCTGAGCAGCTTGCGGTATCTCTCTTCATGAGCCTTCTCTATCGCTGCGACCATTCTGAACTGTTTTGCAAGAGCGGTAAAGCCTTCTTCCTCTGCATCCTTTGCAAAGCGCTCATACATATCGGTCCACTCGTAGTTCTCGCCGTTGGCGGCACTGAGCAGGTTCTGCGCCGTGTCTCCAAGCTCGCCGAGAGCCTTGAACCAGAGCTTTGCATGCTCCTTCTCATTATTGGCAGTCTCTTCGAATATAGCAGCGATCTGCTGATATCCTTCTTTCTTCGCTACCGAAGCGAAATAGGTATACTTGTTTCTTGCCATTGATTCGCCGGCAAATGCTTCCAAGAGATTTTTTTCTGTCTTTGTTCCTTTAAGATTCATAGCTACCTCTCCTTTTATATATGATTTTTTGGTTTACACTTGTCACAAATAAATTTCAGATTCAGGTCATATCCGGTGATTTCGACCCCGGCCTGCTGCTGCAAAAATTCTTTCAGACCTGTGACGAACGTATCATACACTGTCCCGCATTTCTGGCAGACAAGATGCTCATGAGGTTTTGTTGACTTGTCATATCTGTCAGGTGAATTGGGAATAGCTATGCGCCTGATCTCTCCGGCGTCCGTCATAAGACCAAGATTCCTGTATACGGTGCCTATGGCAATGGAGGGCAGTTCCTTCTTTGCTTTCATGTATATTTCTTCTGCCGTCATATGCCCATCGGACTTTTTTATGATGTTTAAAATTGCTTGTTTCTGCTTAGTCAAGATCAGCACCTCAGGATTAAGAATAATTCTTAATCTTTATTATAAACAAAAAAATCCTGTTGTCAATAGCTGAATCAGGATTTTTTGTTTTATATCCTCATTTGATTTTATATTCGTAAATCGTTACCTTACCAGTTCAAAATCAGTGAATACCCACCTGCCATTGATATACTCCAGCGGGAAATCATACTGCTCAGTTCCTGCCACCGTCTCCTCAAAAGGATCATCATAGATTTCTACGGTGACCTGGTATATGACCTTTTTATCTCCTTCCCGGATTATCTCGTAGGTTTCATCACCCTTCATTATGTCGCTGCCCCTGCCTGCAGGGATCGTATAAAGCGCGCCGTCTATGTCGCGGTAAAGCTGGATTCCTGAACCGTCACCAGCCAGGAGGCCTTCGACGATCTCATCCGTGAACATGGTTTGCAGGTAGGACTTAAGATCATCCATGGTTTTGATCACATCATGGGTCGCCCTGTTATATACATAGCCATCTATTTCTATGGCATCCTCATAATCTGCAGGCATGCTGCCAAATTCAAACCAGCCGAAGGCCTCGACCGCCTTCTGGTATGCTTCAGCCACTTCCTCATCCGTAAGTACAGGTATTCTATCTGCGTCCACACTATCCGAGCCATTACCCGCAGCGTCCTCTTTCCCGGCAGGCTGTTCTTGCGTCGAAGTGCCGCTGTCAGGCTGCTCTTGCGTTGAAGTGCCGCCATCCTCCTGCTTCGCACCTGTCACTGTCTTCCCGTTAGCAGGGACATCTGCCTTCCCACTGTTCCTGACTATTTTGACAGTACACCCTGCTGTCATGCCAATGATGAACAGCACGCTGATAAGCACAAGCATCAGCTTCCCGGGCGCTGTTGCTTTAATTTTAGATCTTTTTTCTGTGCGTATGGCATCCCTCTTCATTTCATATCTCCTCCGGTTTATTCTGATTTGGATATCTTTCTTATTCGGAGAACAACTTCCGAAACCAATGCATATATCGGCTTAGTTCCAATTCCGACACCGCTGCGCATATCAGGCTCCGTTTCGGTGCTTACATCGGCACGATGAGTATATCAAGCTCCGTTTCGATGCTTAATTGGCACCGCTGCGCATATCGATCCACACTTCGATTCCAATACCGGCATTTATATCGACACCTGCACCAGGACCATTACTCTAACCTATACCTATACCTATACCTATACCTATGCCTACGCCTATGCCGATACAGATACCTATACCTATACCTATGCCTACGCCTATGCCGATACAGATACCTTTATCAAACCTATGGATGCTGGATATCAAATGCATATCATCGATACATTTTTCGCTGACACTCCATAAGCTTCCAACCATTATTATACTATTCTAATAGATGCTGTGATTCCTTTCAAGGATGGCTTCTCTCTTGCTGACTTTATCCGGCCGATTTCACTCCTGATTCTGGTTTTGTACAATAAAAAGTAAATTACCACTTTAATTGATTTTTTGTCATCCACTGTGATCAAAATTGCAGGTAAAGTCTGTGTTTTCCAGCAATTTTATTGAATTGCTTCAATAATGGTCAACATAATATTGGGCATTCTTCATTATGGTAAATGAAAAAATTCAATGCTTAGAACATTAGTTGAATTTTTGCTCACTCTGCAACTATTTCCCGGACCTCAATGGTTTATTTCCCAATAAATCGGTCAATTGTATAAAAAGCCAAAGTGAAGATAACTTTAGCAGATAACTTTAGCTGCATTTTTGTCCATGCAAGTGATAAAATTGGCTCTGCACACGTTTTCTTAAAGAATGTATACATTCAGGCTGCGATTCAGGTTATAATTCGTTATAGAGAGTCCATAGATTATGCGAAATATATAAAGTGAGTCGGTCTTTGCTTATGTGCGAAGTACAAAATTATTCGGAGCATATAAATTATGCGAAGTACTTAAATCGTACGGAGCGCATAAATTATGCGAAGTACTCAAATCGTACGGAGCGCATAAATTATGCGAAGTACTCAAATTGTACAGAGCGCATAAATTATGCGAAGTACTCAAATTGTACAGAGCGCATAAATTATGCGAAGTACTCAAATTGTACGTAGTATATAAATTGTGCGAAGCATATAAATTGTTCGGAGTATATAATGTACAAAAAATATAAACTGTACGAAGTATATAGATATCCAACATTGTCAGCTGACATAATAAGGAAGCTACGTTGGCAGGTTTCACCGATAGTCGCCATTGGCAGGGTCTACTGATAGCCGCCGTTGACAGGTTTCACCGAAAACTGCCGCTGGCAGGTTTCACCGATAGTCGCCGTTGACAGGTTTAATCGAAAACCGCCGTTGGCAGGGTCTACTGATAGTCGCCATTGGCCGGATCCACCGAAAATAACCGTTGGCAGGTTTCACTGGCAGGTTGTGCTATAATACATATGTCAAATACAAAAGATCAATGATGCGCCTTAAAAGCGAAGGAGGAGACGTACATGAATATCTGGCATGATATATCGCCTGCGCGTATCAGCGCAGAGGACTTTTACGCGGTGGTAGAGATACAGAAGGGATCGAAAACCAAGTATGAACTCGACAAGGATACGGGCATGCTGGTACTTGACCGCATACTGTCGACGTCCACCCACTACCCTGCCAACTATGGCTTTATACCCCATACATACGGGGACGACAATGATCCGCTGGATGTACTGATCCTGTGCTCCGAACCGATCGTTCCCATGACACTTGTCCGTTGTTATCCCATCGGAATGTTTACCATGATCGACAACGGCAGAAAGGACAGTAAAATAATCGCCATTCCTTTCACGGACCCCAGTTACAATTGCTACAGGGATGTTTCAGACCTGCCAAAGCATATTTCCCTTGAGATGACCCACTTTTTCAGCGTCTATAAGGAACTGGAGAAGATAGAAACAGAGGTCACCGAGGTGGAAGGGCGGGAAAAAGCTATCGAGACCATAAAGAAAGAAATTGAGAATTATATCGCAAAGTTTGGCTGATTGCCCGTTTTCATCAATACTTCCACCCCATTATGTACTTGAAATTCAATTGTGTAATATTCTGCAAGCTTTGGTTGATCATATATCGTTCTATCGGATCTTTTGTGCCTGAACTGCTGCTGTCTGTCTTCCAGGCTTCGGGAGCGAGTTTGAATCCCTGCACTTTTTAAGAGATTTTCCTGATATTTTCAGTCCATGCAACTTATAACGACTTTCCTTCGCTGGCACGGACCATTTCCCTTTCATATATTTCGATTATTTCATTTTCACATTCAATGAACACTTCCACGATTTCGGGATCAAAATGGGTACCGGAGCTCTGCCTGATCACTTCCACGCTGTCGTTGTGGGAGATGGCATCCTTGTATACCCTTTTTGACCGCAATGCGTCATATGTATCCGCCACTGCCATTATCCTCGCCGACAGCGGTATGCTTTGGCCCGACAAACCGTCAGGATATCCCGTGCCATCCCACCTCTCATGATGGTGGCGTGCAATGTTCACAGCCAGTTCCAGGAACCTGTACCCGGAATACCGCTGCTTCAGGTCCAGCAAGGTATTTTCGCCGATAATCGTGTGAGTTTTCATTATTTCAAACTCTTCCGGCGTAAGCTTGCCCGGCTTCAACAGGATGCTGTCCGGGATCCCAACCTTTCCGATATCATGCAGCGGAGCGGCCTTAAACATGCATTCGACATAATCGTCATTGATATACTCCCTATATTTTTCTCTGCAGCGTATTTTATCCGTCAGCAGCCTGCAAAGTTCGGCCACCCTCACAACGTGTTCTCCCGTGCTGTAATCCCGCGATTCCGACAGCTTGACCAGCGAATATACGGTGGCCATATGCGCCTCGAATATCTCTTCGTCTCTTTTTTGTACTTCCAGGAGCTCATGCCTGTAATGATCCGCAAAAAAGCCTATCACATATGCGATAACCGTATAAACCAGAACTCTGAGAGCCCAGTTTACGTGAGGCTGCATTATGTCCTGCTCTACATTCAACGGCATGAAAGGCCCAAGCAGCAATCCGCCGATAACTGCATGGATAACGCCATGCTTTTTGCCGTTGGTGGATGAAGCGATGGTGATCGGAACGTACATCAGATTGGCATATACTCTATTGGTCCCGCCTGCAGCAAAAACAATAATGGTTACCACCACGGACAGGGCATATGAAAGTACCAGAAAGACACTGCTCCCGATGTTGATCTCTTTAGAATTCAGCCTGATCCTGAACTGCATACCGGTCACCTGCCATACATCGCTGAAAGCACAAGTTTTCTACCATGTTGCGGGATTATAACCGGTGAATCCCTGGCAGAACATATAGTGATTGAATGTCATCCTGAACGTTTTCATTGCCGTGTCATGCCTCACCAGGTTGAATGCCACTTCTTCCGCAGCTGCCGTGTCACTGTCATCCGCATTCTGATTTAAAGGAGTGAGCCTGATCAGATTATTCCTGATCTCCTCCTGGTCTTTCTCGCTGCCGCGGCTCACCAATGCCCTCATGCAGAACCAAATACCGGGCGAGGAAGCGATCTGCTCCTTTTCCTCATAAGAGAAGCTGTCCCAGCTTTCCCTGACCAGTTCTTTGATATTGTTCACAGAATTCCCGGAAATTTGCTCCGGCAACGCTTCGTAATTCTTCCGCAGCAGCAGTGAGTATGCGATCATCTCGCTGTACGCGGTCAGCGACATTTCTGTAAGGGGCGGATCGCCGTCGATAACGATCTTGCGCCGTGCATTCAGTTGACTCCGGATGATGTTAGCTGTCCTGTCCGACGATGGAGCCTCCTCGAGCCACCCTGCTATGGCACTTTCAAGTTCTGATCTTAACGCATCCAGATCTGCCTGGCCTAGTATCAATATGGCATCAGCATACAAAGGATACTGGTCATAGGCACTCAGTTCATCCTTCGACAGTGTGTTCCAACTGCTTTTCAGTTCGTTCAGAATAACCTGTTCCTGCTCATTGGTCAACGGAGCGCCCAGCGCAAATTCCAGGACGAATATGAAGCCTTTGGCATTTTTATCGATCCGGGCGGCTGATTCGGAATTGACCTCTGTTCCCTGATTTTTCGATCCAGGCTCTGTTACCGATCCTGTTCCCGATCCTGACAGGAGCGATCCCATAAATCCCTCCAGAAGTGCAATGCCGTAGTCATACGAATAAATACGGTCGGGTGCCAGGTACGAAAACCATACAGCCTGCTCACTGTCCTTTATGACTATGCCTGTACCGCTGTGCCTGTCTCCGTAGAGCTCGTCGGTAAGGGCAAAAACGACTTGCCTGTCTTCGGTCTGTGGATCTGTACGCCAGTTGGAGGCATTAACATTGGAATTGTTTACGCGCAGCATTTCAATAAAATCTGAAGCCAGTTCAAGCGGACTTTTAGCTTCATCGAACGGGATCATCACCATAAGCAGTTGCTCTTCTGTACCGGTATTTTCAACCGCTATCGCAGAATCGCCCACATCAACGTTCCATCCCCCGGGATAACGGAATGAAACCCCGGTATGATCATCCGTATATTCAGCCCATGAAACAGCAGACCCAGGAACGTCATCGCTTTTGGATGAAGAATTCGCTGATGGATCACCTGTCTGAGAAACTGGCAGGTTCAGCCCAACAGCACCAGGATCATCGCCGTTTTCGTCCCGGGGAGCCTGAGTATCAGACTCATACTGATCCTGCGTTGTCTCACCAGACTTTCCCTGCTCCGACAAAGAACTATCCGAACCAGGCTTGTTCTCTTCCTTCCGATCGGTACGGGAAGCTGCATTTTTGCCCTCATCAGGCTGTTTTACAGCGACCTTTGCGCAGCCTGCCAGTAATAATATTGCAACAGTCAACACACATGTCAACAAACGTATTGTCCTGCTCTTTGTCATTCATTTACCCTTCCTTTCCGCGGCAAGAGCCGGAAACGCCATTTAGGATTCCATCTAACCAGACAATATGCGTTTGCCAACCTTAATCATGCCAACTTAAAAATATTTCGACACAGATGTACAAATCCCTGCAATTTTTAAACAAATTCCCTTATTTTATGCTATTCACCAAACTTATGAGAAGAAACTCGCCCAAATGCATGTACGGCGCTGCAGATCACAGCCCCATCTTTTTTAGATTATCAAAACTGATCTTAAGGCTCTCGAAGGGATCCCTCATGCAGATGTCCTGCTCCACCGCAGCCCATTTTACGCCGGTCTCCCTGCATGCGCTTATGATCGATGGCCAGTTGAGATTGCCTTCCCCGACTTCCGCCATTGCCTGACTGCCCTGATACATCACCATGTCCTTGAAGTGGATGACATCCATACGGCCTTTCAGCCTCCTGATCCACTCGGTGGGATCGGCGCCTCCGGCCTGTACCCAATAGGTATCCATTTCAAAGTCAAAGCACTCCGGGTCCGTTTCACTGAACAGGATCTCCATCCCTGTCATTCCATCGAATTTGTGGAATTCGAAATTGTGGTTATGGTAGATAAATCTCAACCCGTTTTCATTCAAAACCTTCCCGAACCCGCTGGTTGTCTTTGCAAACCCGACATATCCTTCCCTGCTGGTGCGGTAATGGTCCGGCATGGAGCCCAGGCCGACATACCTGCAGTTCCACATCCTGTGGAACTCGATCACCCAGTCCATCTCACGTTCCAGTTGATCAAAGCTGACATGGGTGGCGCATATCTCCAACCCCTGTTCTTCTGCAGCTCTCCTCACCAATTCTGCCTTTTCCAGGTCGATATAGCCTATCCCGGACACCTGTACCGCATCGTACCCGATCTCCTTTACTTTTCTGAATGTATCAGCAATGCCCTCGGGAGTCGTCATAAACTCCCTGACAGTGTAAAGCTGCGCCGCGATTTTAAGTTCGCCCATGGCTCTTCCTCCTGCCCGAATTTACTTCCAATGCACGTTATCAATGCCCGCATATGCCTGGAGAAATTTGAGATACTGTCTATATCGCATTTTGCGCTCCTGTCCGGACCGTTTTCTGTATTCTGCCTGCCCTTTCAGGCTATTTCTTCATTTAAGCCCCTCTGAATATATATTCACAGCCATTCGCGGACGATTCATATATACCCATGACCATTTCTATTGAAACTGCGGCATTGGGAACCTTTATATAATCCGCAGCGTCATTTAGCAGGCATTCATAAAAATGTTTTATAAGCTTTTCATGGCTCAGGCCCCAATATGCTTTCTCGCCTGAGGCCATCTCGTCGCATGCAAGCAGTTCCCTTTCTCCGTTCCGGGTGATGTGCAGTTCTCCCTCCCATATCGTCAGCAGCCCTTTCTCACAGTGGATCTCGATCACTACAGGTGAATTGTCAGTGAAGCAAACTGTAGCATAGAGAATTCCCCTGGCGCCATTTTTGAAATAAATGGTGGCTTCAGCCGTATCCTCCACTTCGATCATACCGCCAAAGCATCGGGCATCTGCGTGGCCTTTTATACGCTCCACCTCCCCGCCGAACCACTGCATCAGGTCCAGCGTATGCAGCGCCTGGTTTATGAGGACGCCGCCTCCTGCTTTATCCCTGTCTCCCCTCCAGCCGTTTTCAGTATAATAGGTTTCATTCCGATACCAGGTAACGATCCCTTTTATCCCTTTTATCTTCCCAAGCATTCCGGAATCGATCACTTCTTTGGCTTTTACCGATGTCGGATTGAAGCGGTTCTGAAAACAAACTGCCAGATGCTTTCCGCTATCTCTGGCTGTCCGCGCCATTTCATCCGCTTCCCTGAGGCTGATGGCAACAGGCTTTTCAGTCAGTACATGCTTGCCGGCCTTCAACGCGTCGATCGCCATAGAAGCATGGAGATGGTGAGGAGTACAGATATGGACTGCCTGTATCCTGGGATCCTTCAGCATTTCTCTGTAATCAGTGTAAAAGTCGCAGGCGTATCGGGCGGCAGCTTCTTTGGCCGCGCTTTCCCTAATGTCCGCAACTGCTGTTAGCTCTGCGATTCCTGATTTTTTTACAGCATCAGCGTGGACTCCGAATATCGATCCGCATCCTATAATACCGGCTCCCATTCTTTTCATGTGCTTTCACTTCCGTTTATCAAATTAGATTGCATAACTTCGAATATGGCCTTGTTCAGTAAGTGCCGCGGACATCCAGGGTCACGTCTTTTGCATTCTTTTTATAGGTTGAAGCCTTTATCCTCTCCTGCAGTTTTTCGTAAAAAAGATCTTCATCTATGGGCAATTCGACCCAGTCGTCGGTCCACGCTGACAGATGCATCGCATTGGAGATCGTCAACCCCAGGATCCCTTCTTCTCCGGGGGCCAGCAGCGGCGTTCCCCTGGTGATGGCTTCGATCCAGTTGTTCATGATTCCCACATGGTCAGTCTGATGCCCATATACAGGAATCTCGCACTTCCAGCACTCCGGCTCTCCGAATCCTCCCTTGAATTCCCTGTTGAACTGCCTCTCCGATACCCGGAGTCGGTGGAATACAATCTTCCCGTCTTCTACAACGATCTTCCCGCGGTCTCCCGTGATCTCAAGACGATTGGTGCCGGGCGCGTCACCGGTGGCTGTAATGAACACTCCGGTGGCTCCGTTCGCGTACTCCACATATGCCGTCACATCATCTTCTACTTCTATGTCATGCATTTTGCCGAAACCCATAAAAGCGCGGACACGGACGGGCATCCCGCATATCCACTGCCAAAGGTCCAGTTGATGAGGCGACTGGTTCAGGAGGACCCCTCCGCCTTCCCCGCTCCAAGTTGCCCTCCATCCGCCGCTGTCATAGTAGCTCTGGGAGCGGTACCACGAAGTGATGATCCAGTTCGTTCTCCGGATCTCCCCAAGCTCCCCGGATGCGATCAGCTCCTTTGCTTTCTGATACAGCGGGTTTGTCCTTTGGTTGTACATAATACAAAAGACCTTACCGCTTTTGGCCGCTGCTTCGTTCATTTCCCTGACCTGCTTCGTATAAACGCCGGCCGGCTTTTCGGTCAGTACATGCAAGCCGTTATCAAAAGCCTGTATCGCAAGAGGCGGATGGTCATAATGCTGGGTGCAGATCATTACCGCATCGATTACCTTTGCCCGGAACAACTCTTCCGGAGCAGCGAACCTCTGCACTTCTTCTCCCAATACCTCTTTCGCCCAATCCAATCTTTCGGGCCTCAGGTCGCAAACCGCCGCCAGTTCGGCGCCCGGCACTTTCCCTGCGATCAGGTTCCTCGCATGAGCGCTTCCCATATTTCCGATACCAATTATACCAACACGTACCTTTTCCATTATATTGCCTCCAGTCTTTGGGCAGTCTATCCTGCGATTTCCCCTGTGATCTCCCTGATCAGCTTCTTCAGCGCATAAGCCGCTATGGCGAACTTATAGGGTCCGGAATCTTCCGTGCTTGCCTCTATCTTCCTGTTTTCCAGTTCCGCAAAACCGACGAAATTCCACAGATGTGGCTCTATTGAAAGGAATCCATCAAAGCCGCTTTTATAAAGGCTCTCCAGTATATCCTTAACTCTGCCGTCGCCCTGTCCGGCAGGCACCACACGGTGATCGCTGTATACCGCGTCTTTGATATGCATGTAGACAACATGCTCCCTGAGCAGTTCATAAGCTTCGGGATAAGTCACTACATCGCACTGAACAAAGTTGGCCGGATCGAATATGAGCTTCAGGTTTGCGCTGTCCATCGCTTTTACCAGGTCGAGGCACCGCTGAGGAGTGTCACCGTAGATACCCTTCTCGTTTTCATGGAGCAGCATGATCCCTGTCCCTTCTGCCGCTTCGAGGAACTGCCTCCAGCGGTCCATGACCTCATCCCGGTATTTTTCCGGCTTATCGCCCTCCGGGATATAAAAACTGAACATACGTATGTACCGTGTCTCCAAAATCTTTGCTATCTCAAGCGTACGTTTGAACGATTCCATGTGTGGGCCAAAATCATCAGTAATACCGATTTTGCCGATCGGCGATCCGATGGCCGATATCCTGAAACCTCTGTCATCAAGCTGTTTTTTGATCTCCCTCACTTCTTCCGGAGAGTACTCCGTGATATTTTTGCCGCCCACTCCACGCGTCTCGATGTAACTGATCCCGTGCTGTTCCAGGACATCCATCTGCACGTCGAGCCTGGGATCGATCTCATCCGCAAATGCCGATAAAATGAACCTGCTCATCTTCCTCACCCCGCCTTTGCTTGTTTATCATGGAAACCGTATTCTTATTATGATAGCTCCCTCTTTATTATAGAAAATCCTGCGGATCATCTCTTTGATTTTGTTGCTTCAAATATTGCAAATCTTGCTGTATAATAATGTGGTAAAACATAATTTATTAACCCGACTCCATTGCCACATTACAGTCGCCACGGTAATTGTGTCTGAGCTGCTGAATACCGGCTCCGTAATGAGCAGAACTGGCAGGAGCAGTGATTTTATGGATCCGTATATTTATCAATACTCATATGAGAACCAGTTCTATATCACCCATACAGACGATCCAAAAGCCCCTGCAGAATATCCGGTCCATATCCACGATTTGTATGAGATATATTATTTCCTCTCGGGAGATGTGACATATTTCATAGAAGGGCAGAGTTATACCCTCAGTAAGCATGACCTCCTCGTCATCAACACCGGCGAATTGCACAAGCCTGTTTTTAACTCCTCCGGGCCTTATGAACGGATCACGATCCACTTCCGACCTGAATACATATCTTCATTCCAGCAGAAGGACTACAACCTGCTCTATTGCTTTGAACGACGAAAACTTGGTCATCACAACCGACTCGACGGAACTGAAATTATTGCGAATCAGGTCGACCAGTACTTCGGCAGTATAAAGAAGTACGCCATTGATAAAATCCGCGGAAGCGACCTGATGATAAAAACCTATTTCTTACAGATGCTTATGGCTCTCAACCAGATTTTTTCTGAAAAGAGGACCAACCCGGATAATGCCATGTCTTATGACGTTAAAATAGTGGAGATCCTTGACTACATCAACACACACCTGCACGAGCAAATCACGCTGGACTCGCTGGAAGAGAGGTTTTACGTCAGTAAGTATCACCTCTGTCACCTATTCAGGAAAAACACAGGAGTAACCGTTGGAGAATACATCGCTTACAAGAGGATACTGAAAGCCAAGGAAATGTTAATCAGTGGCACCCCGGTGCTGGAAACATGCCACGCCGTTGGCTTCAGAGACTACTCGAATTTCTACAAAACCTTCCGGCGTCTGGAAGGAATCTCGCCGAGGGAGTACAAGCAATGAGCAATGTTTCACTTCCAATTGTCTATGTTCAGGCAACTCGTATAAAATCAGCCAAAGCTGCAAATCAGTTTCCCTGACGATTTTTATTGGATCAAGGTCTATGGTTTTTAGTTTCGGTGCCGAGTACTGTCTGCGGCAGGAGCAAACCTGTCCTTAAAAAAGAGGGGATATCCGTTTCATTGCTTCAGTCAGGTTTTGCCGCTATGGCTTTGCCTACGATCGCAGAGAACATGCGGTGGAAATAGTAAGGTGACAGGTAAAACATATCTGCCAGCCGTTCTATACTGATATCTTCAGCAAGATGGCCATCGATATATTTCAGTGCACGGGATATCCTTTCAAAACTGTTCATCCGCACTCTCTCCTAACAATAAAATACAGCTGTTTAGCTGTATTTTTACAGAGAAATCATGGTGTTGCTTAGCAGTACTTGCTCAAATTTATAGGGTTACCTTGTTAAAATGGCCACGATCGTGCCTTCCCGGTCCTGTGCCTCTCCGTATATTTCTCTCCCTGCGTGGAACTGCCAGGTTATTATCTTTCACATTAAATATCTGCCGCGATTATCGTTATGTTGTCCCTGCCCCCGTTGTTGAGCGCTTCGGACATCAGAACTTTAACGGCTTTATCAACAGACTGTTCGGAACGCAGAATTTGTTCGATCCGGTCATCAGGGACCATATCGCTCAGGCCGTCCGAGCAGAGCAAGAGCCTGGTTTTGCCGGTCAACGGGACAGGCGGGTCGATCTGGACCTCGGAATATGCACCATTGTCAACAGGTATGCCTATACAGGCTGTGAGCATGCTCCAGTCTCTGCTCCGTCGTGCTTCGGCTTCGGTAATCAACCCCTCCGCCACCTTCCTCATCGCAAGGGTCTGATCGGTGTTCACCTGGCGGAATCCGTCCCTGTCGAGCACGTAAATCCGCGAATCCCCTATGCTGTATGCCCGGATCCCGCTTTTGTCCACAACAGCGAGAACCATTGTGGTTCCCATGCTCACTGACGATTTTTCTGATTCGTCCCGTATCCTCCGGTTCGTCTCAGCCACAAATACCCTGACCGCCTCATCGTTCCGTTCCGGACCAGCCCCGGCTATGTTGGCGGCATGCTCCTTCAATGTCAGCACAGCCGTCAGTGATGCATATTCACCCAGATGCTCGCCGCCAATGCCGTCGAACACCGCAAAAACCGCAGGAACAGCGGCCCTGCCTTCCGTCCTGAACGGCAGGTTGCGTATATCGTCTGTTAAAAATGTCCCGCAGCAGTAAAGGTTATCCTCATTGTTCCTCCTGGCACGGCCCTTATCTGAGCGGGCAGCATAGACTATTTGCGGTGTTTGCATGCGTTTTCCCCAATCCGGTTTTATTGTCTATACATTCAGAAATTCCGTCCCTCCGCTTCCTCCGCTACGGCTTTCCGCGCTTTCGGGTGAGGAAACGTAAATCGAATCGATCATTATCATCACGCGTCCGCATTTGAGCTTATCCCCTTCTGATATCCTTCGCGGCGCGTTCAGCAACTCCCCATTCAGCCTGGTGATGTTGGCGCTGCTGAGGTTCTCAGCAGCCGGATATCCGGCGGCATTGACATAAAGCTTGCACTGCTGCCTGGATACGCTTCTTTCATCTATACATAAATGGCACTCCGGAGCCCTTCCGATCAGGACGCTGTTTGCCAGGCTGATCTCCCATACCTGATCCGGGTCGTCTATATTCCGCAGTCGGATGAACAAACCTCCTGCCCCGGTGTTGCCAGGGGCCGCAGATGACGCATTTGTCTTGCCGACTCCCAGGACCTCGGTCTCATGCCCGGATGTGCCTTTTTGGCCTGCTCCTTTCCTGCCTGATGCATCGCCGCCTTCGGCGCTGTTCTTGTTCTTTTTGCCCTTTGCAGCAAAGACAACGATCAGGACAACCGCCAGTACAACTATAACTCCCGCTCCGATGTAAACTGCCAGGGTATACTCGCCGAAAACATCCGACAATGGGAGCGAACCGGATTCTGACTGTTCATCGCCCTGCCGGCTGCTGTCTGACGAAGGCTCTTTCTTTACGATCCCGGACGACGCAGGTGAATCTTCCCCGGAAGACTCTCCGGTCTGTGTTTTGCCAGACCCGGATACAGACGGGGTCTCTACGGCCGGTCCTCCATCCAGAGTTTCTTTCCGGGTCTCATCCTCAGCCGGTGAAGGCAAAGCTCCTTTATTACCGGATCCGGTGTCAGGATCCGCCGGTGTTTCACCGGCAGGCGCCTCGAAGACGGGTACTTTCAGATCGAACTGCAGTGAATTGCTGCCGTCCGAAATGTCGACCTGGCGCGTGGAGCCATCGAGCAAGACTCCGGGAACCAATGCCCTCATCCAGAAAACATTGCCGACTGCGAGAGATGAAACGATATCCTCCAGATCGGAGTCGGGGTTCAGATTGATGTACCTGCCCCTGCTCATCCTGGTCAGGGCAGCCAGTTCCTTTTCCGGTTCCCCCTGCTTCGTTTTGCTGACAGCAACGACGTCGATCGGATATGTATCGTCCCTCAGCCTGAGGTAAAGCTCCTCCTTGGTCACACCGCCTGCGGTATCGTCGATGCCGTCCGTGATGACGATCGTACGGTAATAGCAGGGCATCCCGTCTATCGGCTGAACTTTCGGGATCGTGTTGTACACAGCATCGTAGATCCTGCTCTGCTTCCCGTTGAACTCTATCTTTTCCGCAGCGGCGGCAAGGTCGTACCGGTCGGAAGTAAAATCGTGCAGCACAGTCAGTTGCTCACCGAATGTAACGATCCTGTACTGCTCGTCCTTTCCTATGTTTTTTATCATCAATTGTATCAGCGATGTGATGTTCCGTCTCATCTGTGAAGGCATGGATGTTGAAATGTCAAGGAGGATCGTCGTGCGGGCTGTTATGCCCCTGTCCTCCAGGAGGCCGGCATCAGCCATATCCGCCTGCCGGTTCGACACCTTGCAGTCAAGGCTGCCGGCATCCATCAATCCCTGAATGAACACATCTATGTATTGCTCCCACGCACAGGCCTGTAAAAGGGCGACATCCTCCTGTGCATTGCAGACAGGCGCGGGAAACAGGAAAAGTATCAGCACAGTCAACAGAACGATCGATTTTTTTATGTACATAGGACACAACCTCCCGAAACTATCGCAGTTGTGCAGGTCCGGAGGAATGGAACATATCCTTCCGAACCTACCACATATTAGCATACAGGGTATCAAAAATCAAGAAAAAACCCCGCTTTTCGGACTGTTCATGCACATTTCAACACGAAAATACGGGATATTCCGTCCCTGCCGGAGGACTGTCAATTCTCCAATAAAGACTCTATCGACTTCTTCATATAAGCAACCAGTTCATCCACTTCTGGTTCCATTCCTTCCCACTTGTCGGCATATTCGCCCAGATAAGCCCGCCTTGCTTTGTCAAGGAGGTCTGCATATTTACCGGGCAGCCGGGGCATGACCCATTCAGCAGCCAGATCTTTTGAACTGATTTCGCCGGTAGCAGCTGTAAGCCATATCCTTGCCAGCGTCAGGATCACGTTGCGCTCATCGCCCCTGACATCGGCCATCAGCCCGGGCAGGGATTCTCCGAGCGCTTTCCGGATATCTGCCATCGGCACGGACTCAAGCACTTCTGGCGCCTTTGGACCATAAAGACTGATACTGTTATTTCTCAACTGGGCTAAAAGTATCGCCAGATCAGGATTATGAACCGGTTCGGGAACTTCCCCATTTTCAAACTGTACTCACAGCCACTCGCCATACATGAATTCCTGCCTGGGAGGATATCGCCACGGGACCACATTATTCCTGTTTATGACCGTAACTTCAAGCGATCTTACCGCTTCTGCGTTTCCCGGTCTGCCGGATATCTCCATCAGCCTGGCCGTAAGATCTCTCCGGTCTCTTTCAGAAAGATCCCGATCAGTCAGCACCATGATATCCACATCGCTGTCTCTCTGCAGACCTCCCATTACGGCAGAACCGTAAAGGTAAACTGCCGCCAGCGCATCGCCGAACAGTTCTTCTGCAATTTTCAGTGCCTGGATCGCCTCTTTTGGTATTTGTCTGTCACTCATTTTACGACCGTCAACTCCTTACCTGCTCATGATCTCCAAAACACCGATCGTGACCAGGTACACTGCTGAAAGCACTAAAAAGAGTATCCCTGCTGCAGATATTTTGGAGCCGTTATTGGCTTTTTCCCCATTCTCATCAGAACGAGCCTCCTCCTTAACACTTCTCAACAGGGCGACAGAAATGAAAGCTCCTGCAACAGCAACAGCGCATAACCATACGAGGTTTGATCCCTGCATGTTGATTATAAGCACTCCTCCGAACAATATAGCGCATATGTTTGCAGTTGCATGGAAGAGCATGGACGACGCAAGCGAGCCTGTCTTATATACAAGAAAGCCCATGCAAAGCCCAAGGATGCTGGCAGGTATGACCTCGCTGATACCGTTGAGGATGTGGTAGGCCCCGAAAATCAATGCGGCTATGACAAAACCATATTTTTTGCTGCGGCTTTCATAAGCACTCTGTATAAAACCTCTGAATAATATCTCCTCGCAGACAGGTGCAAGAATAACCATCCCTATTATGATAAGCAGGTTCTGATAGACAGAGGAACTTGCTGAGCCGGGACTATTCAGAACACCGATCTTGTCATCCAGGAACTTGCGGATGATTAACGAAACAGCAGAAGCCAAAGGCCATATGGTTAAAGCTGAAAGTATGCTGATAATTTTGCTCCTGGCGGATATTTTCCTGAACCTGTACACTTTTTCTACAGGCCATCCATTTATCCAGGCCATCAAAAGCGGCGGAAAAAGGATATATACATATTCATTGATCCAAAGATTTATGCCCGTCCCCAGTCTTGGCTGAAAGAAAACGCTTCCGGCAAGAGTTATGACTGCTGTTATGAAAAACATGATATTGGCCTGGGTAATAGAAGGTGATTGCCGCTTGATCATGATATCCTCCTGTACGCTTATTGCTTCATAAATACATATAACTGGCCGTCCGCGTTTTCGCACGTGAGTTTCAACTGGTACTCACCAGGAGAAAGCGAGACTTCCATCTGGTCGCATATCCTGTTGAGTTCAGGGTGGACCATCCCATAGTAGCTTGAATTCTTCCCAATGAAGTCGACACTGACCGTTCCCTGCCTTGATGATGTATAAACCGACAAGCCGATGTTTTTAGCCGCATCAAGAGTGAGTGTATAGATAACCTCGTCTTTACAACTCTTTCCGGCCAGGTCGGTCGAATATATCTCCACATAACCTTCAGGAGGGTTGTTTGCTTCGCCGTTGTGTATTTTATACAGCCTTTCAAATTCAGAAGGTTCTTTTTCTGTTTCCTGGTGCCCGATCACAAGTTTCCCGCTGGCTTTCTCACTTGTAAGGTATATGGAATACCCGCCTTTATCCAATGTTAAAGTGCTCGCCATACATGCGTTCCCGGTGATCCTGCCAACCATGTGGTTTATTCTTTTACCGCTTAAGCCCAATATCTCTGACTCGCTTACGAACCTTATATTTTTCATGCCCGCATCATCCGATTGTATAAAGAATTCCACGGTCGAAGGAACATCCAGCTTCTTTGAGAAAAT
>JAAZKL010000356.1 GCA_012799845.1 Clostridiaceae bacterium | reverse complement strand
CCAAAACCCTTCTCTGCATTAAACCATTTTACCCTACCTCTTTGCATTACAATAAACCTCCTGAATTCTACTTAGGTCCAGCCGATGTTTTTATTTTTTGCCAAACCTTAATTAGTGTAGCACAACAATTCACAGCTTGTCAATCAAATAGACTACATAATCGCCGTTTTTCGACGTTTACCATAAACATCCGGCAATTATATATTTGCCTGAATCCCAGTATTTTATACAATATCCGACAAGAAATATTATTCCTGCTTCGCACATGCGAAGAATATCCTCTCTGATCGCGGACCGGGCTTTTTGAATGCGAACGCGTCATATATGCCCTGCACGGCCAGTCCGGCGCCCTGCAGCATCCGGCCCAGTTCATCGGTCCCATAGCTTCTTTCATAATGGATCTCATCGAACCTCCTGTAATATTTCCCTTCCTTCACGAAAAATGTGAGGTCGAACCTGCACAGCCCCGAACGCTTGTCAAAGCTGTTCTGCCAGATATATGACACATCCTCGGAAGTCTCGCAGAAAACATTGGATGAAAGGGCATTTTCGAACTTATAAGGCGAATTGATATCGAAAACGAAGATCCCCCCGGGGTTCAGATAGTTGTGCACAAGCCTGAACAGCCGCTTCAGGTCATTTTTGTATGTAATGTAGTTTATACTGTCCATAAGGCATGTAATGGCATCCATTGTGCCGTAGAGTTCAAATGAAGACATGTCCTGGTTCAGGAACAGGATGCCGGCATTTGCGCTGTCAGCCTTTTGCTTTGCAACACTCAGCATTTCCGCAGAAACGTCGATCCCTGTCATATCATAACCCCTTTGGGCCATCTCCAGGCAGAAGCTCCCGGTACCGCAGCCGAGATCCGCCACCAGTTCCGGACTGCATCCGTGCCGGTCAAAAATGTCCGCCACATAATCGGCCCACATGGAATAATCCACATCTCTCATGAGCCTGTCGTAATAATACGCAAAATCACCGTAAATCTCCTCCACCCCGCTTTACTGACGCAATAGCTACATCCGTATGAAAGCCCCTGATGCTCCCACGGGAAAGCCTGGTATCCTAAAAGCCTGATATCCATCCGTAAATGATACCACAAAAAAGCACAGCAAAAAAGCCGCATGGAATGCGGCAATGCTGCACATGCCCCGGCACCGGCTATCGATCCGTCTTCTCAAGCGCCTTTCTTCTTTTTGAAACCAAACCGCCGATCCTCCCCGTTTCCTTGGCAGAGAGGCTCTTCCATCCATACTTCATGACTTTCTCCCTGAGCCCCAGTTCACTGGCGATCTCCAGTTTCAGCTTATCGTTGGGATCCGTTTTTTTATTCATCTCCACACCTCTTAGTCCGTTAGTTGCATTACCCTTTATATTTTGTGGAGAATATAACCTTTTATACATATTTTTACTCAATTTCACCAAGGAGCGCTTCGATCGCGGATTTGAGCTGGATGTCCCTGTCCCTTGGGATCTGTGAAACAGGATGGTTCTTGTATTCATCGAATACACCCACTTCTATGTCCGGCTTGATGCCGGTATCCTGGATGCATACTCCTGAAGGTGTGAAATACCGGGAGATGGTGACCTTTAGTCCGGAACCGTCCCCCAGGAGCTTCAGTTCCTGGACCAGTCCCTTGCCGAATGTCCTTGTGCCGACAAGTATCCCCCTTCCATGGTTCCTGACGGAGCCGGCAAGTATTTCAGAAGCGCTTGCACTGTTGCCGTTGATCAGGATCGCCAGGGGCAGATCGGTGTGCGCCCTGTTGGAATACCTGTATTCCTTCCTGCCATCCCTGTCCTCGGTATAAACTATGGTGCCGGCAGGCAGCAGGCTGTCGGCTATTTCCACGACCTGTTCGAAGGACCCGCCCGGATTGTCCCTCAGGTCGATGATAAGCCCCTTGATCCCTTTATTAAGCATGTTATTGAGGTCGTTCCTGAAATACCTGGCTATCTCGCTGTCGAACATGACTATCCTTATGTACCCGATATTCCCGTCCAGTATCTCGCTCTTTATATTCGACGCCCTGATGCGTTTACGCTTTATTTCGAACTGGACATACCTGTCCTCCGAAGGCCTGTATACCGTGAGGTTCACCCGGGTGTTTTCAGTCCCTTTTATCATGCTTATGATCATGTTTTCATCGCTGATGGACGTCACATCCTTCCCGTCCACCTTCACTATCTTGTCGCCCTGCTTCATGCCCGCTTCCATCGCAGGCGAACCGTCCATCGGTTCGATAACGGTCAGCAGGCCGTCATCATCTACACTGACCGTGACCCCGATACCGACATAGCTGCCCCTTGACTTTTCAAGAAAGGCATTCATCTGGTTTTTGTCGAAGTACACCGTATACGGGTCGCCGAGCGATTCCGCCAGGCCGTTTATAGCTCCTTCGAGCATTTTGTTTTCATCGACCTTCCGGTAAAAATCATTTTTCAGGATATCCATAACACGGTTGAATTTGACCACATTCTCATAGTCCACCGTTTCCGCGTCAAAGCTGATCATGTACCTGTTCTGCGCCGCATGGTAGTAATAAAAAGCAAAAGCGGTCGCACTGACGGAAACGGCCAGTGTCACAGCGACGATCACAGCGACCTGCCGTATCGAAAAAAGCCTGCGCATATTAACACTCCTCGCCGGTATGCAAATTAATTCCGGTCTTATATGGTTTCGGTCTGTATAAAAGATGATCCCATATAAAGATGGTTCCATATATCTTATGCGGCCCCGGGAACAAATAAACCCGGTTTTTCAACCGGGCTTGTTTACTGATCCTGTTCTGTTGTTCACTTGACTATATTACTTGCTCAGGTATCCCTTCATCGGATCCTTCGGATCACCGTTGACCCTGACTTCAAAGTGCAGGTGGTTTCCCGTGGACAGGCCGGTACTCCCGACCTTTGCTATGGTCTGTCCGGCTTTTACTTTGTCCCCGACCTTGACGAGCAATTTGCTGGCATGTGCATACAGGGTGGTGATCCCGCCGCCGTGGTCGATGACTACCATATTGCCGTAGCCGGTCTTATCGTAATGGGCCATTATAACGGTGCCGCTGTTGGCTGCGACTATGGACGCGCCTTTATCCGCTGCTATGTCGACACCGGTGTGCATCTTGGTCTTTCTAAGGATCGGATGCTTTCTCATCCCGAATGTCGATGTAACCCTTTGAGAGCTTGGGACCGGCCATGTCATAGAACCGCCGACATACTTCTTCTTGGTTGACAGGGTCTTGATCTGGCTGGCCAGCTTGTTTGACTCCTCGATCCATCTGTCTATCTCTTTTTCAAGATCCGCCAGTGCTTTCTTGCTTCTCGATATCTCGCCTTCGACCTCTGCCCTGGAGTTCCTTATCTGCTCCAACCGTTCCGCTCTCTCTTCCAGCTTCTGCTCAAGGAGATCCTTGGCCTGTTCCTGCATCTTCTTTTTGAGTTCGACGTCCTGCCTGGCTTCCTCCAGTTGGTGCATCAGCCTGTTGTCATTCTCGGATATCACCTGCATGTAATGCAGTCTCTCATAAAACTCGACAACGCTGCCTGATGAGAGAAGGGTGTCCAGAATCGTCGTTTCAGAGTTTTTGTACATGACACGAAGACGAGTCTTCACCAACTCATTCATCCTGTTGTATTCAGATGTCGCCTGCGCCAGCGCAAGCTCGGTTTGTCTCAGATGTTCCTTTGCTTCGGCAATTTGTTTTTCCAGTTCTTCGATGGCATTTGTTTCTTCGTTCTGCTGCTTCGTGAGTTCTTCCTTTTCCTTTTCCAGCCGTGCTTTTTCCGCCAATTCCACCTGCTGCTTTTTCTTCAGATCTGCTATCCGGTTGTCCGCCCGTGTCTTTTTGTTCTTTGCGTCTGTCAGCTCATCGGCCATTACAGGAAGCATGGCAGAAAACGTAAGCGCAATTAGCAGAACCACGATCGTAAATTTTTTCATCCTCACTTATCCTGTCCTCCATGTATAAATATGGCAGTCAGTTCTATAAGACGGGCATTTTCCCTGTGCCGGGCACTGAACCGCCCGGTGCGGAGGGATGCCCGTTTTGGCCCCCGTTATGTCCTGTCAAACCTTCAAATGCCTGCGTATCGAAAGAAAGCTTCCCAACATCCCTACGACAACTGCTATCACCGCGTATGATATCGCTATCCTGGTCCACACGCTCTCGATGCTCAGCAAGCTCAAAAGCTTCGAATTCTCAAAAAACGCATCCTGCGCAAATTTGTCCACTATCGCCTTGTATCCGTAAGCAGATACAATAAATGCCAATATCGCTCCCGTAATACTTATTATAACACCTTCTACAACAAAAGGCCAGCGTATAAACCAATCTGTTGCACCGATGTATTTCATTATATTTATTTCCCGGCGCCGTGCAAATACGGTCAGCTTTATGGTATTCGCTATAATGAAGACCGCCACGACCAGGAAGATTATTATCATCAGGCTGCTCCCAAGGCTGAACCAGTGGGAAATCCTCGTGATCATCTCCACGGTATCCTGCGAATAGCTCACCTTTTCAATGCCGGTTATCTTCTCGAGGTCCTTTACGACCTCGTCGCTGTAGCTCACATCCTTCAGCCGTATTATGAACGACACGGGGAATATGTCCGCCCCGTATCCGTCCAGTATGGCCGCGTCCTTATCAAGCTTCTGCCGCATTTTCTGGAGCGCCTGCTCCTTGTCGACCTTCTCATAAGCCAGGATCCTGTTGTCGGTCTTGATGACGTCCTCCACGCGTCGTATCTGTGTCTCGTCCAGTTCCTCATAGCAAAACGCCTGCAGTTGCGGCTGCTCCTTCCATATGCTTATGTTGTGCTGCATATTGAGAGTTATCAGCACAAATATCCCGAATATGATGAGCGACGCGATCACTATGAGGACCGAAGCCAGCGACATCAGCTTGTTCCTGTATGAATTTATAAAACCTTCCTTAAAGAAGTACCTGAGCGTTCTTATCTTCATCCCTGTAAAGTCCTTTCTCCTGATCCCTTACGATCAAACCCTTGTTGATCGAAACGACACGCTTTTTCATCTCATCAACGATGGACTTCTCGTGCGTTGCGACAATAACGGTCGTACCCCTGTGGTTGATCTCACTCAGCAGCTTCATTATTTCCCAGGATGT
>JAAZKL010000038.1 GCA_012799845.1 Clostridiaceae bacterium | reverse complement strand
TAATGACCCCTTCTTCTATTCCTGCCGATGCAGTGATACTTTTGAATGTGGAACCGGGCTCATATGTATCTGAGACCGCCATGTTTCTCCAAACTGTTTTGCTGAGTATATTGACGGTCTCCCTGCTCCTTTCGGTCCACTCTGAAGGATCGACGCCCTCCAGATCGATATTCCCGGGATATGCAAAAGGACTGTTCAGGTCATAATCAGGCTTTGATACCATGGCCAGCAGATCGCCAGTTTTAGGATCCATGACGATGCCGACGGCTCCGCCCCTGACTTTATTGTCCGCGACTGCCTTGTCAAGTGATTTGGAGACCAGGTACTGGATCGTTTCATCGACCGTCAGGACAACATTCAGGCCGTCCTGGGCATCTATGCGTTTTTCCCTCTCCGAGGGAACCGCGCTTCCTCTGGCGTCCACTTCGCTGAGTATTTTACCGGGCACGCCTTTCAGGTATTTGTCCATGACCTCTTCGATACCGCCCATCAGGCCCTGGTTGTCATCTCCAGTGAATCCCAGTATGTGTGACATCAGGTTCCCCCCGGGATAATATCTTTTGGCGTCCTCGTCGATGTTTATTCCTCTTACGCTGTTCTCGCTGATCCATGTCCTTATTTGGATCTCTGTCTCTCTTTCCACCTTCCTTTTTATGATCGCACTGCTTGCATTTTTTGTGATTATGCTGTATACAGTGTCCTTATCCATGGATAAAAGCCGGGCCAGGCCTTCAGCCACCTCTTCTGTCGTCAGCTTCTTATTTTTCGCTACTTCATTGGGATTACAACTGATAGTGGCTGCCTGCACACTGATCGCCAGCTTTTTGCCGTTCCTGTCGTAAATGGTGCCTCTTATGGGACTGATCAACCGTCCGGTGTTTTGCTGCATGAATGCCTTTTTCTGCAGTTCGTATCCCTGGACAAACTGGATATGCGCCAGTCTTCCAATGAGCGCAAAGACTATGACCGTAAATAACGTAAGCAGGATTATCAGACGCTTTTTTGCTGCCATTCCCGGTGCTGCCATCAAAACCTCTCCTTTAAACGCATCGTAAATAAAAAAGACTATAGACCGTGCAAAAAATAATTTTACACTATCCACAGTCTATGTTCGTATATGGCTGCCGGACATGTCAACAGCATTTGGCTGCCCAGCCTGCTATTCAAAAAGCTTGAAAAGCCCAACCGCCCTGTTGATAAACTTCAAAACGGGATTCCCGTAGTTATCTGTTTCCGGTTCCCGGGACACCATCACGGTATAATCGTTCCTGGGAACCCTGATGTATACTATCTGGCTTTTATCCGGCATTTGCATCCCAAGCCTGCTTTCCGCGGCTTCCTTTATTTCGTTCAGATCAGTCATCGTTTCTATCTGTACTCTCAGCATCGAATTTTCATTTCTTATCTCTTCATATGCTTTTTGCCTTTGGTTTATCTGGTAACTGATTTTCGTGATCATGGCATACCTGCACATCACAGCAAGCCCGGCAGCAAACACCGCAAGGATCGCCATGACCATCCTGATCTTTACCTTTCTGTTGCTCTTGTATATTTTCTTGGCCCTGAGTACCTGGTTTTCTTCATAAACATCGTATTCGAGCTGTGGTGCGGCAGAACCATGCACATATTCATAACCCTTTTGTTTCAATTGTATTCACCTCTGAAGCAATATATGCCTTGCCTTGTACCCGTGACGTCCGACTCCGATGTTTGCGTATCCCGTGCAGTCCGGGCAAGCTGCCGGGTCCCGGGAACCGGCCGTCAGGGCCGATCCCCCGCAGCTCCCGTTCTTTTGGATTTTCAACGCTTTTCATTCGTTCGCCGGCAGCCAGCCATCCGGACCTGTTTCCGGTAATCCGCGACTTTGCTGCGTTTCCCTTTGTTGATTCTTCAGATTATATTATGTTTTTTTGCTTCTCTTTTGTGTATAAGGGCTCCTCATTCGTGTATCATGGTTCTCTTTTGTGCATTATTGTTATCTTATGTGTACTACGGTTTTTCTTTTGTGTATCACTGCTTTTCTTTTGTGTATCACGTGCATATCACGTCTTTTCTTTTGCGTATTGCTGTTTTGTCTTCTGTCTACCGGTCATCCAAACTTTTGAGATATCAGATGAATCTCCGGTATATCTGTAAGCAATTGATGTTCGTAATTCCAGCCACCTTCGCGGCATAATATCCTTTTTGGGTTTTTCATTCGTGCTTTTCGTTTTTGCTTTCCTTTCAAAGATTTTATCTTTTGTATATTGTTGCAGCAGCTGCTGGCAGCTTCACTGCAATTTGTCATTGGTCCATATGTCCATCGTCCTGTGTGCATTGATCCGTTTGTCTTTTGCATCAAATTTATATGAATCCATTGCCTCCTCACAATTTCATCGCCGTTCTTAGTTTGGCGCTTCTGGCCCTTGGATTTTGCTCCACTTCCAGTTCCGAAGGCAATACAGGTTTTTTCGTAAGTACTGTCAGTTCCGGTTTTTTCCCGCATACGCACGCCGGGAATCCCGGGGGACATATACATGGTTTTTCATGCTTCTGGAACTCTGTCTTCACTATCCTGTCTTCCAGCGAGTGGAAGGTAATGATGCTTATCCTTCCTCCGGGCTTCAGCAGTGATACCGCACCTTCTACGGCATCCTTCAATGCTCCCAGTTCGTCATTCACAGCTATCCTCAACGCCTGGAACGTCCTTTTCGCCGGATGAGGGCCGTTTCTTCTCGCACCGGCCGGTATGGCAGCTTTTATGATGTCAGCAAGCTGGCCTGTGGTGTCGATCCTGTTTCTGGCCCTTTCCCTCACGATGAATGAGGCGATCCTTGCGGCCCATTTTTCCTCACCATACTCACGTATGATTTTCTTTATCTCTTCCTCGCCATATGTATTCACGATCGTGGCAGCATCAAGTTCCTGATCCCTGTCCATCCTCATATCCAGCGGTGCGTCCTTCTGATAGCTGAATCCCCGTTCCGCTTCATCCAGCTGGTGCGAGGAAACTCCGATGTCGAGCAGTATGCCGTCGACTTTATCAAATCCATGTTGTCTGACCAGGTCCGCCATATGCCGGAAATTTCCTTTTATCAGCACCAGGCCTGCATCTTTCCTGACCTTCGAAAGCCTTGCTTCCGACACCCCTATGGCATTGGCATCCTGATCGATCCCGATCAGCGTGCCCCTGTCCAGTCTGTTGATTATCGCCGTCGAATGGCCGGCTCCACCCAGCGTTCCATCGATATATATGCCGTTTTTGTCTATGTTCAGGCTGGCTATGCATTCTTCCAGCATTACAGGCTTATGATCATACCGCATGTTTTTCCTCCCGGCGGTTTTCTGCGCTAAAAACACGGTGTACTAAATTCCAAGCATCGCAAATGTCTCCGACAGGCTTTCCGGACTGAGGCTTTCGCCACTCATGTATTTTTCCCACCTGTCTCGGCTCCATACTTCCACCCTGTTGCCCACGCCGACGATCGTGACATCCTTTTCAAGTCCTGCGTGTACCCGCAGATCCGGGGGCACCAGTATGCGATAATGGCTGTCGATCTTGCATTCTGCTGCACTCGAGAAGAAAAACCTGGTGAATTCACGGGCTTTTGTGTTTGAAAGCGGCAGCGTTTCGATTTTTTCAACAAGACTGTTCCATCTGGGCATGGAAAAGATGAAAAGACATCCTTCCAGGCCTTTCGCTATCATGAATTTCATGTCCAATTCATCTCTGAAAGCCGCCGGAATGATTATCCTTCCCTTTTGGTCTATAGTGTGCTGGAATTCACCATAAAACAATCACTTCACCTCACACTGACCAATTCCGCTCCAATTTCAGACCACTTTCACCCACTTTGTCCCACTTCATTTACATTTTAAATCAAAATTTAAGAATAATCAAGCTATATTTGGAATATTTTTTTAAGATAGGTACCCGTTCAGTGAATTTGATGGAATTTTTCCAAGCAGGATCCTGTTCGGTGGCAGGCGTAGGTTCTTCGGTTCGGTGGCAGGCGCATGTTCTTCGGTTGGGATAGGTTTGGGTTGCGTGTCACCGCCGGGATATAGTTGGCTCCCATTGGGTCAATTATATCCCGCAGTGACATGGGGTTTGGGATTAGGTTTCAGTTGGGGTTGAGTTTGAGTTTGGGTTGTGGTTTGGGTTGTGGTTTTAGCTGTGGGTCGGGTTGTGGGGAGGAGTTGGTTACAGGCACAGAGGCAGGTACTTGCGCTTTCACAGTGGCTGGGTGCAGGCACGGAGGCTGGTGCTCCAGTTGTAGCAGGGTGTAGTTTACTCTTCGTTCAAGGACAGGACGTTGTTTACTCTTCGTTCAAGGGCAGGGTGTACATTTTTTTGATTGTTGCAATGCTGTCTGCCAGATTCTTCCGGTAATTGGTTTGTATAATGCGGCAAAACAATATATTATGTCGACTTTCTATTGACAGGTTTCAATGTCTGCAGCATTTTGGCACACAACAATCAAAATTTTGTACACCCAGGTCAGTATTTCCCGGGAAATAATCTTATAGAGATTCGTGCCAGGCAATTCGCATAAAAAATGCACTCCCGGCAGACTCGATGAGAATTCGCCTGAGCAGGACATTTGACGCGTAAGCTGCCAATAAGCATCAAGGCGGGAATCGGGAAATCCCCGGCGCAATAGCAGGCAGACGTGATAATAACCGGGAAGACCCTGGCATAATAGCAGGAAAAGTCCGGTAAAATAGGATCACGAAGCGTTCCTGTAGAAGGACCTCTTTCTTCTCATCGAAACGCTGAGAAGAATACCTACATTAAGGTAATTTGCAATGAGTGAGCTGTTCCCCTGGCTGACGAAAGGCAGCGGGATCCCCGTGACAGGAAGAACTCCTATACACATGCCGATATTCTCTATGAAGTGGAATGCAAACATCGCTGTAATGCATATGACCATAAATGAACCATATGAATCCCTGGCACTCATCGAAACATAGACGCATCTGAACAGAAAGAAAAACACGATCAGGATGAATGCTACAGACCCTACAAACCCCATTTCTTCCCCAATAACAGAGAAAATAAAGTCCGTTTCCTGTTCAGGCACATAGAACATACTGCTGCTCTGGGGCTGAAGGCCGTTAAAGATACCTTTTCCGAAAAGCTGGCCGGATCCGATGGTCATTTTTGAACGGTATACCTGGAGGCCGGAACCCAAAAGATCTGATTCCGGGAAAATGAAGGATATTATCCTGTTTCGTATATGGTCGAACTGCTTCATCGGAAGCACATAGAACCATACGACTGGCGCAGCAGCCAGGAAGGCCCCTCCTGCTATTAGAAAATACTTGTACGGTATCCCGTATATGAACAGTAAAACTATAAAAGCAAAAACAAACACCATCGCCGTACCCACATCGGGCTGCAGCAGTACCAGCGCGATCGGCAGCATTGCGTACACAAGCAGTTTCACTACGTTCTTGCCGATGTCCTTGCCTTCCTTCAGCCTTTCAAAGAAAAGAGGCACGACTACCGCGAATGCCACCTTAGACAGCTCGGAAGGCTGGAATTCTCCAATTACGGGTACTTTGAGCCAGCTCTGGCTGCCGTAATGCCTTTCTCCGATCAGCAGGACCAATACGAGCAGGACCAGGCTGCCCAAATACAGAATTATGCCCAGCGTCCTGAAATCCTTGTAATCGATGGCACTGATGACGATGGCCGCCACTATCCCTATGCACAGACAAATGACCTGTTTGAGCCAGACACTCGAAACGCCCTGCACACCCAGAGCGCTCCTGAGCGCTATCACACCATACAGTGACATGAGTATGACGGAAAAAAAGAGCATATAGTCAAACTGCCTCAGATAATCTGTGCCTTTTGTCTTCTCCACGTAATACATTTAATCCACCCTGTCGATCCGCCAGGCTGTGCAATGTGCACAGCCAAAAACAGTAATTGCTCCCCGTGACCAGCAGCCGGCAGCGGCAATGTTGCCCCGGTCATTTGTCTGTCTCTGTGCCGGCTTCATTCTCTTCAATCATTTCAGACGTATCAGCTCCGGGAGCAGTTCCAACTGTCCCGTTACCTGTATCGAAATCGCTGCTGTAAGCCGCTTCCCTGCCGGTTCCGTCACCGCTGTTGTCGCCAGCTGCCTCTCCTCCGGCCTCGCCGGCACTTTCCAGGGCTTCCTCTTCCCTGATCTTCATCAGCAGCGCGCCGTATTTGCTCTGTCCGATCACTACAGCGGCTTCTTCTTCCGCCTGTTTCTTTTTTATCCTTCTGTATATAAAAAGGAAAAGACCAGCTATGACCAGGAGCACCGAAAGCAGCAATGAGACCCTGGGTCCTGACTCGTTCACGAGTTTCAGGCTGTCTGTCCTGATGGTCTCGATCAGTGCCCTGCCCGCACCATAAAGAATAAAATACAGGAAAAGGACTTCTCCCTCGACCTTTTTTCTTTTTCTGTAATACAAAAGGAAGAGAAACACTGCGATGTCCCACAGCGATTCATACAGGAAGGCGGGATGAACGCCGTATACCGCAGGGTCGACACCCTGGCTGACGATATATTTGTTTATTTCGTTACCGTTCATTCTCCAGGGAAGTTTCGTTACCGTACCGAAAGCTTCCTGGTTTACGAAATTGCCCCAGCGCCCTACCCCCTGGCCGAACAGGAGGTAAGGGATGCCGAAATCGGCAATGTGGAGGAACGATATCTTCTTTTTCCTCGTATACAGCCATACCGCCAGCAATGCGCCGATGACTCCGCCATATATGGCCAGACCCCCGTCCCTGATCTTTATGATCTTTACCAGGTCGTACCTGAACTGGTCCCAACTGAAGATCACATAATAGATCCTTGCGAAAATTATAGCCGCAGGCGCTCCATAAAGCACGATGTCCAGGATGTGGTCCGACGTGAGGTCATACTTCCTGCAGCTTCGCATCGCCATTGCGATCGCAGCGAGGAATCCCACGGTGATTATTATGCCGTACCAGTATATCTCGATCCCAAAAATGACGAACGCATATCTCCTCAGCTCAAAATCCAGTCCCAGCCCGGGAAAACTTACATAATTAAAATCCACAGCACATCCCCCTTATAATTGCAATAAACTGACTGCAATACATCGGTCGCAAAAGCGGAATTTATCTTTCAAACAGGTCTGATCACTGACATGGCGAGGCTCGCATGATCAAAATGATCATGCAGGACCTCGTTGACATATTCAAAAGTTATTTTATCATAAACATCCAAATAGTCAAACATGCTGACACCCTTGAAATACGCTGATATGAACGAGTTCGCGATCCTCTCCACAGAGTTGAACTGCCTCATGAACCGTCCGCGCAGCGATCTGAGCAGCCTTTCGCAGCCCGATCTGTCCAGCCCGCTCTTCTTTGCCGACTCCAATGCCTGGCAGAACCTGTCCCTGACCTTCGCCGGGTCGGGTGATTCACCTCCGAGCACGGAAAACGCACATTGCTTTTCAACATAGGCATCTGCACCAAAAGATGAGTTGATCAACCCCTCATTATACAGATGCTCAAACAGTTCGGAACTTCTCCCGATCAGAAGCTCCAGCAAAAGCTTTACAGCGGTTTCATACTTCAGCAGTTCGATACCCTTTTCGCCATAGAAGCTGCCTTTATAACCCATCTGGAAGATCGGGATAGAAACAGCCAGTTTCTCTTCTATATAATCACTGCAGGCTGACGCCGCCTCCTCAGGATAGATCCTGCTTACCGGCGGCCGTGGCTCCCTGTGCAGGATCGAACTTTCTACCCTTTCAAATATGCTTTCGGGCTCAATATCCCCGACTGCCAGAACGATCATATTCGAAGGGTGATAAAACGTGTTGTAGCATTTATATAATGTATCCCTGTCTATCCTGCTGATGCTGTCGATGGTCCCCGCAATATCGAGCCTGACCGGATGCTTTTCGTACAACGCTCTCAGCAGATTGATAAATACCTTCCATTCGGGATTATCCTGGTACATCATGATTTCCTGGCCGATTATGCCCTTCTCATTCTCAACGCTCTCCTGCGTGATGTATGGGTTCTGGACATAGTCCAGCAGCAGGCTGAAGTTCTCATCGAACCTGTCCGTACATGAGAACAGGTACACCGTTTTGTTGAAGCTGGTGTAGGCATTTGGGTTCGAGCCCAGCGCAGAAAATTTCTCCATGACATTCCCGTCTTTTTGTTCAAACAGTTTGTGCTCAAGGAAATGGGCAATGCCGTCCGGAACGCGGGTCACATTCTCCTCGCCCGGAATGATGAACTCATTATCGATCGAGCCGTAGTTTGTTGCGAAGGCAGCGAATTTTTTTGAATAACCCCGTCTTGGTATCACAAAGGTTTTCAGCCCGCTGCTGTGCTCATAGCTGTAAAGGGTCTCGCCTGCTTTTTCATATTGGATCCTGTTAATAGTCATCAGAACATCTCCTCATGATAAACTTTGCGGATGGTCTGCCGTCACCGGTCAGGGCTGCCGGCAGCAGTAAGGAAATATATCGTATCAAGGACGATGCGGCGCGCTGCCGCCGTTATCTCATCCTTCGTGACCTTTTTGGCCTTTTCTATGACTGTGCTGAAATCGTCATTGGTGCCGGAAATCGTCTGGCTGAGGTAGAAATCAACTATGTTTATCTGGCTGTCCGTCATAGATTTGACGCCTGTTTCTATGCTCTTTACAGTTGCCTCAAGTTCATAATCCGTAATGTTGCCCTTTGTCATATCGTCAAGCTGCTGTTCGATAATTCCCAGCGCTTTTTGTTTATTTCCGATATCGATGCCGCTGCTGACCACCATCAGTCCCTTGAATTTCTCAAGCCTTGAATAGGCGTAGTAAGCCAGTCTTGCTTTTTCACGCACGTTCCGGAACAGCTTGGAATGTATCCCGCCTCCCAGGATCCCGTTGCAGACCATGAGCGCCGGAAAATCTTCGCTGTCGGGAGCCGTATTTGTCCTGTAACCGAGGCAAAGCTTCCCCTGCGTCACGTTCATCGTTTCAGTCACATGCCTGGGCTCTGTCTCTTTCTTTATAGTAAAACCGTTCCCCAGCGATATTATGTTCTTGCGGGCCAGTCCGGACAGCATCTCTGATAGCCTGTCCGTCTCTTTATCTGTTATGCTGCCCACCAAGTAGACCTGCATCGGAAAGGTCTCAAGCATGTTTTGGTAATGCTGCGTCAGTTCATCGGCGGAAATGCCGGCAAGGTCCTCCACAAACCCGTAATCATAGATCTCATAAGGCTCATTGCGGCAAACCTCCTCCAGGCACCTGTCGACACTGTACTGCATTTTGTCGTTGACCCTGCTCTCTATCCTTATCCTCAGGTTTTCTTTCTCCTGGGCAAGATACTCCTCGTTGAACCTGCCATTTACCAGCGCAGGCCTCGTGACTATATCAAAGAGCAAATCCAGGCCGGCAGCGAAAGTGTCTGTGCCGTCAGGAACATACTGTCGGGACAGGAACTCCGTATAAAAATGTATTATGTGCCTTTCTCCCTTTTTGGTCACGCCACAGTCAAAGCTTGCGCCGTAAAGGCTTTCAAGCTCCATCGATATATCCCGCAGGGTCGGGTATGTCCTGCTCCCGCGCCTCATGACCGCCGGAAGCAGCGCGTTTTTTGTCACATTCTCCCTGGTGAGGTTATCCTGGAAAAAGAAATGTATGCTATTTGTCTTGAACTTGTCCGTATACACCCTGTAAATGTCTATCAAGTCGAATGAGGATACCCTGACCGCCTTTCCTGCATTGAATCCCGTCTCCATCGGTACCTTCCTTTCTATCTGTACTGACTGCACACCTGTCATATATTATAACACTTTAGCGCAAAGAAAATATCCAGCATGCAGAAATATTTTCCTGCCTCGCCCGATTATCATGCCTTGTGCTCTTCCATAATATTTTATGTGCTTTTGGCAATAATACACTCAAAAGTTTATGACAGGAGGTCCAAATGAGATACACAGCCAAAAGGAAATACCCGATCACAGAAATGAAAAAGAAAAATCCGCAGGACAGCGGCGAACGAATAATAGACATAAGTGTCGGCACCGCCGCCGGACTGCTTGCCGTTGTATTCTTCAAGGGCCTGTTCTGGGGCTATATAATAAGGAAGTGTATAGACTAGTCACCAGCCGGCCGGATCGAATATAACGGGAAGCAAATGATGAAGCTGGTCTGTCCCGATTCCCCCTGGGAACAAAACAGGTTATGCAAATTCCGGAAATATCCGATATTATATATAAACAGTGCCGGGGGGTCACAAATGCAGGCGCAGCTTCATCAGGCAATACATCTTATCTGTGCGGTCATGTCGGTCTGCTTCTCATTTTGCATACTGGTGCTTGCCGTCTTATTCAAAAACACCGCAAGAAGGCCCAGGCTTTATGCGTTGGCGTTTCTGCCCGTATTTATGCTGAACCTGGCTTCTGCCCTGTCTCATGATGCGGAAACATCCGCCGTTCTTGTTCAAAATGCGGATGTCCTGCTGCTGATTGGGATTATAGCCGCAATACTGTCCCGCACAGGCGCGGTTTCCGCATTTTTTTCGATAACGGCGCCTCCGGCAGCTATCACAACCATTTTTCTGTCTGCCCGGTTCAGGGAATTCCTTTACGTGCATCAGCCAGGTCCGATGCTGACAATACTGATCGCAGCTGCTGTCCTGTATCTGCTTAAGAATGAAAAGGGCAGCGAAGGCCTGGTTTTCTGGTCCGCTGTCACGTTTGCCGCTTCAGGTCCGGCAAACCTGTTCCTCCGGACGGGAATAGCGGCACCGACGGCTCCGCTTCTCAGTCTTGCTTCCTATATTATCATGCTCCGCTATTTTTACAAGGTATTCCTCAAACACCTTATCGATGAATATGAATCCACAAAAAAGAAATTAAGCGACATGGACCGGTCCATCGAAGCCGAAGTAAAAAAGAGGATGCGTGAAGTAGAGAAGGTAAACAGGAAGCTGCTCGACAAATCAAAAGCAGATCCGCTGACCGGCCTGCTGAACAAGGCCGCCATACTCGATGCGATAGACGGGCTTATAGCGAGCAAGCCCGACAGGGAACACTCTATCCTGATGTTCGACATCGATGATTTTAAGGATATAAATGATAATCATGGCCACATTGCGGGCGACAGGTGCATCAAAACACTGGCAACAGCTACAAGAAACAATTTCAGGACTTTTGACCTGGCAGGAAGGTACGGCGGCGACGAATTCATCGCTGTGCTGCCGGAAACAGGTACCAGACTGGCCGTTGCCATAGCAGAGCGTTTCAGAAAAACGATAGATGAAACCTCCTCGCCGCACTTTACCATATCCATAGGTGTTTCCTCATACCCCGGGGACGGCAGGGATGCCAGGTCTCTCGTCGAAATAGCCGACAGAGGCTTGTACAGATCAAAAGGAAAAGGCAAAAATGCCGTATCATACGGGGATGCCTACTGATCAGCGGAACAGTTCAGCTTCCGGCTCATATCCCGTCCCTGTCCTGTGCAGCCGTTTATCGCAAATATAAACAACAGGATGCCGCAGAAAATGAACACATCGATGAAAGAACGCTTCCCGATGATAAGCGATGTGACTCCCATACCGGCCAGCTTTCCCGCACCGGCCATCATGTCGCTCAGAGACGCAGATCTCGCCATATATTCCCTGTCGGCAGCAGTCTGGAGCCGCGCCGCCAGAATGATGCCGCTGACCGCAATGGCCGTACCCTCGGCGAACTGGAGCAGCAAAACCAGAGCATATCTTCTTGTGACTGCGTAGAGGAGCCATATCAGCGACACTGCTGCAAGACACTTATAAAAAGTCCGTCCGCTCCGTCTGTCCGGGCTGCCGTCCATTTTTCCCGCAGCGAACATGGCAAGCAGATTCGCCCCGTAATATATCGTGATCATCATACTCCATCCCTTTGCATCGACTTTCAGAGTGTCGAATGCAAACGGGTAAAAGGCCAGATTGACCGAAATGGTGCAAACCCCGAGAACAAAGCTTGCTGCAAGCAGCTCACGGATCGCCGGCTTTTTCCTGCAGTACCTGATGCCGTCTCTCAGGCCTGATAATACTGGTTCGCAGGAATGCAGCTTTCCTGCAGGATGTTTTTTCATTTTCACTGTCATTGCCGAACCGGCCGTCAGTACGGCGGAGATGAGGCAGCAAACCGATGACAGCAATATCGAAGGCGCCGGGCCGTATCTGTCCGTGAGAAAACCTGCCAGCATGGGTCCGGCCAGGTAAGCCGCGCCGCCTGCTCCCGTCAGCAGCGAATTGGCCCTGAACGCTCCCTTTTTCCCCGTAACTTCCAGCACATATTTCTTTCTGGACGGATTGTAAAAGACGTCGGAGATGGAGACCAGTATTATGAGCAGACAGATCTGCGCGATATTGCCTGCATAAAGGAACAGCAGGACAGCCAGGGATCTCAGGATGTCCAGGAGTATAAGCAATCGCCCTTCTCCGGACCTGTCGCCGATCACGCCCGCAAAAGGCGAGGCCAGGATGCCCGGCAGTGCCGAAAGCGCGACGCCTGCCGCCGCCGGTATGCCGGAGCCGGCAATATCATGCATCAGTATGGTCACTGCTATGAACCTTGCGGATTCTCCAAAACTCAGAATACCCTGGCCGGCAAGGAATATCCCGAAGGATCTGCCTATTGAGCCGCAGTTGTCGCTTTTCATCCGTTTTTCCCTTGATACAGGATCTTATTTGAATGGTATTCAGAAATATGAAGTTTATGCATCCATCACTGCTGTCACAGGCCACTCTGCCCGGCAGGCCCTTTTTCGACCAGATGCGGCATTGGCTGATACCTGCTGAGTCCCATGTATTTCATCTGCACATTCTCCCCTTCGGTTATCCTGACCCAGGACCTGACCACGGCGCCGTCCATCCCCTCCATCAGCAACTTCTTCTCGTTCTCGCGCAGGCTGCCGTTTATCCTGTACATCACAGGCGCCTTTGTGGTCTCAAGCACTTCGTGGACCCATTCCACCGCCGGAGCGGGCCTGCTTCCGTAAAAAGCCATATAAAGGATATTGCCCACTCCCTTTGACCAGATAAGTATATCCGATCCGGTGGTGTTCATAAATTTGATATCCTTGTTCCCGTATGACACTGTGGCATCCTGGCCGTAAGGAACATACGGCACCGGCATCGTATGGTTGTGGCGCTCCGTGATCTTCAGGTTGGACAACACTGCAACGTTATACAGCGTGGATGCTATCTTGCATACACCGCCCCCCACCGTCGTCGTAAGCATCGTCCCTATATACGTGGGACCTTCCCTGAATCCCCTGTTCTCCGTATACGGGCCGATG